>JAGWTL010000091.1 GCA_028869035.1 Burkholderiales bacterium
CAGGCAAATTCAACGCAATGTCCCGCGGGATGTGGCGTGAGTTGCGCCGGGTGTTTGCCGCCTTCCAGGAGGATACGTCCCTGCGTTGCGTGGTGCTGCGCGGAGAGGGCGGGCATTTCTGCGCGGGGGGAGACATCTCCGAATACGCCGATTTCCGTTTCAGTGAAACCGGCTTGCGCGACTTCCATGACAACGATGTCTGGGGCGGCCTGCAAGCCGTGCTCGCATGTGACGTCCCGGTGCTGGCGCAGATCGATGGCAACTGCATGGGCGCCGGTGTCGAGATCGCCTGCTGCTGCGATCTTCGTGTTGCCACCGCTTCGGCGCGCTTCGGCGCCCCGATCGCCAGGCTCGGCTTTCCCATGGCCCCGCGCGAAGCCGCCCTGGTGTTGCGCGAGGCGGGGCCACTGACCGCCCGCGAGATGCTGCTCGAGGCGGCCGTGCTGACAGCCGGGCAGATGCAGGCCCGTGGTTTCCTGCAGCGTGTCGTGCCCGACCAGCAGTTGGGGGATGAGGTCGCCTTGACGCTGCAACGCATCCAGGCGCTGGCCCCTCAGGCAGCGCGGTTGAACAAACAGGCCTTGCGTGCCTTGCAGTCGGGAGCCCCTGACGCACTGCAGGTCTTGCTGGCGCAGGCCTACGCCTACGCTGGCAGCGCGGAGCACCGCGAAGGCATCGCCGCTTTCCTGGCCAAACGCCCGGCCGATTTTTCCATCCCGACTTCCTGAACCAGTGACACCCACCATGCCCCGTCCCAACGCCAACCTGTTTGCCGCGCTGCGCGCGGCCTTTCCCGCGAACCTCGACGCGGTCGCCATAGCGACCGACAACGGCCTGAACTACTCCTGGCGCGACCTGGAGCGCGCCACGGCCATGCTGGCCAACCTGCTGAAGTCCCTGGATCTGCCCGCAGGCTCGCGCATTGCGGTGCAGGTGGAGAAGTCGGTCGAGGCGATGATGCTGTATCTCGCCACGCTGCGCGCCGGTTATGTCTTCCTGCCGCTCAACACGGCCTACCAGAGCGCCGAGATCGAATACTTCATAGCCAACGCCGAGCCGGCCGTGGTGGTCTGCAGCGCCAGGAACTTCGGCTGGGTCAGCAAGCTGGCCTTCAAGGCCGGCACCCAGCACGTCTACACCCTGGACGACGACCGCAGGGGCTCCCTGCTGGACCGTGCCGCCCACTGCTCCGACCAGCACACGCCGGTGGAGCGCCAGGCCGATGACCTGGCCGCCATCCTCTACACCAGCGGCACCACGGGCCGCAGCAAGGGCGCCATGCTCACGCACGGCAATCTGCTGAGCAATGCGCGTGTGCTGAAAGACTGCTGGGGCTGGAGGCCGGGCGACGTGCTGATCCACGCGCTGCCCATCTTCCACGTGCACGGCCTCTTCGTGGCCCTGCATGGCGCGCTGCTCAACGGCAGCAAGATGATCTGGATGGCCAAATTCGATCCCAGGCAGGTGATCCAGAAGCTGCCCGAGGCCACGGTGTTCATGGGTGTGCCCACCCTGTACGTGCGCCTGCTGGCCGAGCCTGGCCTCACGCGCGAGACCGTGCGCAATATGCGTCTCTTCGTTGCCGGTTCGGCGCCACTGCTGATCGAGACCTTTCAGGCCTGGCAGCAGCGCACCGGCCACACCATCCTGGAGCGTTACGGCATGAGCGAGACCATCATGCTGACTTCCAATCCCTACGACCCCGCCAAGGGCGAACGCCGCGGCGGCACCGTGGGCTTCCCCCTGCCGGGTGTGAGCCTGCGTGTCTGCGACGAGGCGGGCCAGCCCCTGCCGGTAGGCGATATCGGGGGCATCCAGGTGCAAGGACCGAATGTGTTCAAGGGCTACTGGCGCATGCCCGAGAAGACAAAAGAGGAGTTCACCGCCGACGGTTATTTCAAGACCGGCGACGTGGGCAAGTTCGACGCGCGCGGTTATGTGAGCATCGTGGGCCGCAGCAAGGACCTGATCATCAGCGGTGGCTACAACGTCTACCCGGCCGAGATCGAGGGCTACATCAACGAAATGTCCGGCGTGGCCGAGAGCGCGCTGGTGGGTGTGCCGCACCCTGATTTCGGCGAGGTGGGCGTGGCCGTGGTGGTGCGCAAGCCAGGGGCGGTGCTGGACGGCGAGCAGATCATCGCCGTGCTGAAGTCGAAACTTGCCAACTTCAAGATTCCGAAGAAGTGCTACGTGGTCGACGACCTGCCGCGCAACACCATGGGCAAGGTGCAGAAGAACCAGTTGCGGGACCAGTACAAGCAGCTGTTCAGCTGAAGCGCAGCCTAAATTGCACGCCAACTTCGCGTGTGGTGTTGACGGGCTCCTCGATCAGCGCGGCGGGTGCGCCGGCCAGGACCTGGTGGGCCAGGTCGGAGGCGCCGATGCGCCACTCACGCACGAAGATCCCCACGGACCAGTCGTAGGTTTCGTAACTGATCTGCGGGCGCATTTGTCGCCGCGGCCTGAACTGCCGTAATTGATGTTGCCGTGGTTCTGGCGCGCATCGGCGCCCCAGAACCACTGCTGGGCCAGTGCCACCAGCGGCAGCAGGGTGCACAAGGGCAAAAGCCGGTGTCGTGTGCGCATGGATTCCCGTGGCGGCGTTCCACGGGAATTTAACAGTTTGCGTCGCAGCTCAGCGCAGCACCAGCACCGGAATATGCGAGTGCGTCAGCACCTGCTGGGTTTCGCTGCCCAGCAGCAGGCGCTTGAGGCCCTTGCGGCCGTGCGAAGCCATGACGATGAGATCGCATTTGTGCTTCTTGGCGGTGGCGATGATGGCCTCGCCGATGAGGTCCGACTTGGCGATCACGGCCTTGACCGTGAGCCCCCTGGCGGCGGATGACTTGGCGACGGCGTCCACGATGGCCTGGCCGTGCGCCGCCCATTGCTTTTCGATCCGGTTGATATCGCTCAGGGGCAGGGCCAGGCCGCCTTCGAAATAGCTTTGCGGGTAGCGGGGCACCACCTTGAGGGCAACCAGTTCGGCCCCGCTGAGCTTGGCCAGGGCGATGGCGCTGCTCACGGCCTTCTTGGACAGGGTGCTGCCATCGGTGGCGACGAGGATACGCTGGTACATACGGTTCTCCTTGGCTGTGTTGAAACAGTTCCAGACTACGCCTGCGATTCTGCCAGGGTCTTGATCCATATCAAGCTGGAGGCGCGTTCTGCCCGGTAGGCTTGGTGTCCATGTCATCAGCCAGTCCTGCCGTTCCCGCGCAGCACATGCCGGGGCCGTCGCGCGCCCAGTTGGCTGAACCGGCCGAAACCGGTCATCTGCTCGATGAGCCTGACGCCTGGTCCGCCTTCAGCCGTCCCTTGCATCAGCCCGGCTGCTGGGAATCCCATCTCGTGATCAAAGGCATGCATTGCGCGGCCTGCGCACTGACCGTGGAGGAGGCGCTGCGCGGTGTGCCCGGGGTCAGCGAGGCCAGCGTCAGCGCGGGCAGCCGGCGCGCGCGGGTTCTCTGGCAAGCCGATCGGGTGCAACCTTCGGACTGGATGGAGGCCGTGCGCCGCGCCGGTTACCACGTCTTGCCGGCCAACGACGCCTTTGCCAGCGAGCGCCGCCGCAAGGAGACCCGTCAGGCCCTGTGGCGCTGGGCGGTGGCGGGTTTTTGCATGATGCAGGTCATGATGTATGCGTGGCCGGCCTATGTGGCCGAGCCGGGGGACCTGAGCGCCGAGATGGAACAGTTGCTGCGCTGGGCGTCCTGGGTGCTGACGCTGCCGGTGTTGCTGTTCTCCTGCGGGCCCTTCTTCACCGCGGCCCTGCGCGACGTGCTGCAGCGGCGCGTCAGCATGGACCTGCCCGTGGCCCTGGGCATAGGCATTACCTTCGTGGTCAGCACGATGGGCACCTTCGAGCCGCAGGGCATCTTCGGGCGCGAGGTGTATTTCGACTCGCTGACCATGTTTGTCTTTTTCCTGCTGACCGGGCGCTGGCTCGAGCAGCGCCTGCGCGAACGCACCGCTGGCGCGCTGGACGCCCTCATGAACCGCCTGCCCGACAGCGTTCTGCGCCAGCGTGCCGACGGCGGGTTCGAGCGTGTGGCCGTGCGCCGCCTGCGCAGCGGTGATGTGCTGCGTGTGCTGCCGGGTGAGGCCTTTCCCGCCGACGGCGTCGTGATCGAAGGCGAGACCCTGGCCGACGAGGCCCTGCTGACCGGTGAATCGCGCCCGCTGCCCCGTGGTGTCGGCGCGGCTGTGATTGCCGGCAGCCACAACCTCAGCGCCGCCGTGGGGGTTCGCGTGGAGTGCACGGGCGCGGACACGCGTTTTGCCCAGATCGTGGCCCTGATGGAACAGACGGCCATCAGCCGTCCGCAACTGGCGCAACTCGCCGATCGCCTGGCCCGGCCCTTCCTGATCGGCGTGTTGCTGGCGGCTGGGGGCGCTGCGGCCTGGTGGTGGCCACAGGATCCTGGCCATGCACTGATGGTGGCCGTGGCTGTGCTGGTGGTGACCTGTCCCTGCGCGCTCTCCCTGGCCACGCCGGCCGCCATGCTGGCCGCGGCCGGCACGCTGGCGCGCCAGGGTGTGCTGGTGCGCCGCCTGGGCGGGCTGGAAGCGCTGGCCCAGGTGGATATGGTGGTGTTCGACAAGACCGGCACGCTGACGCGCGATGCCCTGGTGCTGCAGTCCGTGCGGATCCGGGAGGGCGAGGATCGCGCGCAGGTGCTGGCCATGGCCATGGCACTGGCGCAACAGTCGCTGCACCCGGTTTCGCGGGCCTTGCTGGCAGCCGGGCAGGGCGAGGGGGTGCAGGCCTGGCTGGCGCAGGAGGTGCAGGAAATGGCGGGCCAGGGCCTGAGGGGACTGGCGCGGCCGCCCGAGGGGCAGGGCGCCGTGACCGCCTTGCGTCTGGGTTCGCAGACCCATTGCGGTGTGACCGTGAACGTGCCTGACAGCCCGCATGCCGTGCTCGCTGATGCGCAAGGCTGGCTGGCCACCTTCGCATTCGGCGAGGATCTGCGTCCCGATGCCCGTGCCGCCGTGACGGCGCTGCAGGCCCGGGGCATCGCTGTTTCGCTCCTGTCCGGCGACGCAGCGTCCGCGGTGGCCAGCGTGGCCGCGCAGCTGGGCATCCGTGAGGCGCGTGGCGGCTGCACGCCGCAGGACAAGCTGGCTTTTCTCCAGGCCGCGCAGCGGCAGGGCCGCAAGGTCGCGGTGGTGGGGGACGGGCTGAACGATGGCCCGGTCCTGGCGGGCGCCCATGTCTCTTTTGCCTTCGGCCAGGCTGTGCCGCTGGCGCAGGCCCAGGCCGATTTCGTGGTCCTCGGGGATCGGCTGGCCAGCGTCAGCGATGCCATGCTGCTGGCGCAACGCACCCTGCGGATTGTTCGCCAGAACCTGGCCTGGGCCCTGGGCTACAACGCGGCCTGCGTACCGCTGGCCGTAGCCGGTTACTTGCCGGCCTGGCTGGCCGGCCTGGGCATGGCGGCCAGTTCGCTGCTGGTGGTGCTCAATGCCTTGCGCCTGGCCGGTGGCTGGCGCGGAAAGGAAACGATCTGATGGACATCCTGTATTTGCTGATTCCGCTTTCCGTGGCCCTGGTGTTTTTCATACTCGCCGGCCTGTGGTGGGCCATCGAGCGGGGCCAGTTCGAGGACATCGAGGCCGAAGGCGAACGGATCCTGCGGGATTCCTGATCGCTTTGATTTGCGTCAAACCGGAAACCGGCCCGAGGGCGGACACTTCATCCAGCTAAGCAAGAAAAGAGGTGCGCATGGCATTTAAAAACACACAGGCCACGGTCTACAACGACACGGTGGTCAGGCAGTTCGCCATCATGACCGTGGTCTGGGGCGTGGTCGGCATGCTGGTCGGCGTGATCATCGCCGCCCAGCTGACCTGGCCCGAGCTCAACTTCGGCATCTCCTGGCTGAGCTACGGGCGCCTGCGGCCGCTGCACACCAATGCGGTGATCTTCGCCTTCGGCGGCTGCGGCCTGTTCGCGGCGGCCTACTACGTGGTGCAGCGGACCTGCCAGGTGCGCCTGTTCGGCGAGAAGCTGGCGGCCTTCACCTTCTGGGGCTGGCAACTGGTCATCGTGCTGGCGGCCATCTCCCTGCCGCTGGGTTACACCCAAGGCAAGGAATACGCCGAGCTCGAGTGGCCCATCGACATCCTGATCACCGGGGTCTGGGTGTCGTTTGCCATCGTGTTCTTCGGCACGGTCGGCACACGCAAGGTCAGACACATCTATGTGGCGAACTGGTTCTTCGGCGCTTTCATCCTCGCCGTGGCCCTGCTGCACCTGGTCAACAGCGCGGCCATTCCTTCGGGCTGGTTCACGTCCTACTCGGCCTATGCGGGTGTGCAGGACGCCATGGTGCAGTGGTGGTACGGCCACAACGCCGTGGGCTTCTTCCTCACGGCCGGCTTCCTGGGCATGATGTACTACTTCATCCCCAAGCAGGCCGAGCGCCCGGTGTACAGCTACCGCCTGTCCATCGTGCACTTCTGGGCCCTGATCTTCACCTATATGTGGGCCGGCCCGCATCACCTGCACTACACCGCGCTGCCGGACTGGACCCAGTCGGTGGGCATGGTGTTCTCGCTGATCCTGCTGGCGCCGAGCTGGGGCGGCATGATCAACGGCATCATGACGCTCAGCGGGGCCTGGCACAAGCTGCGTGACGACCCCATCCTGCGTTTCCTCATCGTCTCGCTGTCCTTCTACGGCATGAGCACCTTCGAGGGGCCGATGATGTCGATCAAGACCGTCAATGCCCTGAGCCACTACACCGACTGGACCGTGGGCCATGTGCACTCCGGCGCCCTGGGCTGGGTGGGCCTGGTGACCATGGGTTCCATGTACTACCTGATCCCGCGCCTCTTCGGTCAGAAGCAGATGTACAGCGTGAAGGCCATCGAGATCCATTTCTGGACGGCCACCATCGGCATCGTGATCTATATCGCCGCCATGTGGATCGCCGGCGTGATGCAGGGCCTGATGTGGCGCGCCGTCAATCCCGACGGCACGCTGACCTACACCTTCGTCGAGTCGGTCAAGGCCACCTTCCCGTTCTATGTGCTGCGCCTGCTGGGCGGGGTGCTGTACCTCGGCGGCATGGTGCTCATGCTGTGGAACGTGATCAAGACCGCTACCGCCGGCCGCGCGGCCAGCGCCACCATCCCGGCCGCCGTCGCCCACGCCTGAGAAGGAATACACCATGGCTAACAACAATACATCCGGTGGCATCTCGCACGAGAAGATCGAGACCAACAACTTCCTGATGATCGTGCTCATCCTGCTGGTGCTGCTGGTCGGCGGGCTGGTCGAGATCGTTCCGCTCTTCTTCCAGAGGTCCACCACCGAGCCGATCAAGGGTGTGCAGCCTTACACCGCGATGCAACTGGCCGGGCGCGACATCTACGTGCGCGAGGGCTGCTACAACTGCCATTCGCAGATGATCCGCCCCTTCCGCGCCGAGACCCTGCGCTACGGCCACTACTCGGTGGCCGGCGAATCGGTCTACGACCACCCCTTCCAATGGGGCAGCAAGCGCACCGGACCGGACCTGGCCCGTGTGGGCGGGCGTTACAGCGACGAATGGCACCGCATCCACCTGAACAACCCGCGCGATCTGGTGCCCGAGTCCAATATGCCGGCCTACCCCTGGCTGCTCAAGGACACGGTGGATGCGGCCTCCCTGCCCACCCATATGAAGGCCTTGCGTGTGGTGGGTGTGCCCTATACCGACGAACAGATCGCCAAGGCCGGCGAAGAGGTCAAGGGCAAGACCGAGGTGGAGGCGCTGATCGCCTATCTGCAGGTCCTGGGTACGGCCCTCAAGTAAGCGAAGGAGGAACACACCATGGACGTCAATACCCTGCGCTCCCTTGTCACCGTCGTGGCCTTCGTCTGCTTCATCGGCATCGTCTGGTGGGCCTGGTCGGGCCGCAACCAGGCGGATTTCGAGCAGGCCGCCCGACTGCCTTTCGAACAGGACTGATCCCAAGGAAGCAACATGAGCGATTTCACAAGCAACTTCTGGTCGGTCTTCGTCACAGCGGTCACCCTCATCGGCATCATCGCCTGTCTGGTGCTGCTGTGGATCAGCGGCAAGGCCAAGGCCATGACCGCCAACGACAACACCACCGGTCACGTCTGGGACGGCGACCTGCGCGAGATGAACAACCCCCTGCCGCGCTGGTGGGTCTGGCTCTTCATCATCACCGTGGTCTTCAGCCTGGTCTACCTCTTCATGTACCCGGGCCTGGGCAGCAGCCCGGGCAAGCTGGGCTGGAGCCAGCAGGGCCAGTACCAGGCCGAGATGGCCAAGGGCGAGAGGGAAGTGGCCCCGCTGTACGCCCGCTTCAGCGCCATGAGCGTGCCGGACATGGCGCGTGATCCGCAGGCCATGGCCATCGGCGAACGGGTATTCATGAACAACTGCGCGCAGTGCCACGGCTCGGATGCCCGCGGCAGCAAGGGTTTCCCCAACCTGAGCGACGCCGACTGGTTGTACGGCGGCGCGCCCGAGCAGATCAAGGAGACCCTCACCAAGGGCCGCATCGGCAACATGCCGCCCATGGCCGCTGCCGTGGGCACGCCGGACGACGTGAAAAACGTGGCCCATTACGTGCTGAGCCTCTCGGGCAGCCCGCACGACACCTTGCGTGCCTCCCTGGGCAAGGCCAAGTTCGGCGCCTGTGCCGCCTGTCACGGCATGGACGGCAAGGGCAACACGGCCCTGGGCGCGCCCAATCTGACGGACGATACCTGGCTGCACGGTTATGGCGAAAACGCCATCATCGCCATGGTCAACAACGGCAAGGTCAACCAGATGCCGGCGCAGGAGGGCAAGCTCAGCGAGGCCCAGATCCATGTGCTCACCGCCTATGTCTGGAGCCGTTCCGGCGGGACCAGGCTGGCGGCCAGGTAAACGGACCTTCTTTTGAGTGATACACCAACGTCAGACCGCAAGGTCATTCCCATCGTCGCGGACGATGAGGTCATGGTCTCGCTCTACGAGGCGCAGAAGAAGATCTATCCGCGCAGCGTCACGGGCCTGTACGCCCGCTGGCGCTGGGTCTTCGTCTGGCTGACCCAGCTGGTGTTCTACGGTCTGCCCTGGCTTGAATGGGGCCAGCGCCAGGCCGTGCTGTTTGATCTGGGCGCGCGCCGCTTCTACATCTTCGGCCTGGTCCTGTATCCGCAGGACTTCATCTACCTCACGGGCCTGCTGGTCATCTCGGCGCTGCTGCTCTTCCTGTTCACGGCGGTGGCGGGGCGCCAGTGGTGCGGCTACGCCTGTCCGCAGACGGTCTACACCGAGATCTTCCTCTGGATCGAGCGCCGTTTCGAAGGCGACCGCTCGGCGCGCATGCGCCTGGACCAGGGCCCCTGGAGCTTCAAGCGGCTCTTGCGCAAAGGCGGCAAGCACGGGGCCTGGATCGGGCTCTCGCTGTGGACGGGCTACACCTTCGTCGGCTACTTCACGCCCATCCACGCGCTGGGCCTGGAGGTGCTGCAGGCGGGCATGGGTTCCTGGGAGGTCTTCTGGGTCCTCTTCTACGGCTTTGCCACCTACGGCAATGCCGGTTTTCTGCGCGAGCAGGTCTGCAAGTACATGTGCCCCTATGCCCGTTTCCAGAGCGCCATGTTCGACCGCGACACGCTGATCGTTAGCTACGACGAACGGCGTGGCGAACCGCGCGGCGCCCGCTCGCGCAAGGCCGACCCCGCGGCACTGGGCCTGGGTTCGTGCATAGACTGCACCCTGTGCGTGCAGGTCTGTCCCACGGGCATCGACATCCGCAAGGGCCTGCAGTACGAGTGCATCGGCTGCGCCGGCTGCGT
>JAGWTL010000415.1 GCA_028869035.1 Burkholderiales bacterium
CGCCTGTCGGTGTTCGAGAACCTGCGCTGCGCCGTGCTGTGGAGCCTGGGCCACAAGTACGCGTTCTGGAAGTTCCTGTCCAAGCTGGACGACGTGAACGCGCGGGCCGAGAAGCTGCTGTCCATGCTGCACCTGGAAAAGCGCCGCGACACGCTGGCGATGAACCTGACCTATGCCGAGCAGCGCGCACTGGAGATCGGCATCACCATTGCCGGTGGCTCCAACGTCATCCTGCTGGACGAGCCCACCGCCGGCATGAGCAAAAGCGAGACCACGCGTTTCATCAAGCTGATCCGTGAAGTCACCGAAGGCAAGACCCTGTTGACCGTGGAGCACGACATGGGCGTGGTCTTCGGCCTGGCCGACAAGATCGCGGTGGTGGTCTACGGCGAGCTGCTGGCCTTCGACACGCCGGAGGCGGTGCGCTCCAATGCACGTGTGCAGGAGGCCTACCTGGGCTCGCCCGTGGCCGATTCGCAGGCGGGAGGCCATTAACATGTCTGCTTTGTTGAAAGTTGAGAGCCTGCACGCCTTTTATGGCAAGAGCCATGTGCTGCATGGTGTGCATTTCGAGGTGCAGCCCGGCGAGATCGTCGCCCTGCTGGGGCGCAACGGCTCGGGCCGTTCGACCACGGCCAAGGCCATCATGGGCCTGGTGGACTGCGCCGGCAGTGTGAAATGGCGGGGCGAGGAAATCCAGGGCCGCAAGGCCTTCCAGATCGCCCACCTGGGCATCGGCTACGTGCCGGAGAACCGCGAGATCTTCCCTGACCTGACCGTGCACCAGAACCTGATGCTGGGCGAAAAGGGCAAAGGGCGCAAGAGCCGCTGGAGCTTTGACGACATGTACGCCATGTTCCCGCGCCTCAAGGAGCGACAGCACACCGAAGCCGGCGTGCTGTCGGGCGGCGAGCAGCAGATGCTGACCCTGTGCCGCACCCTCATGGGCGACCCGGACCTGATCATCATCGACGAGCCCACCGAGGGCCTGGCGCCCAAGATCGTGGAACTGGTGGGGCAGTACCTGAAGACGCTCAAGGAACGCGGCATTTCGGTGCTGCTGATCGAGCAGAAGCTGACCATCGCCATGGCCATCTCCGACCGCGCCCTGGTCATGGGGCACGGCAGCCTCGTCTTCGAGGGCAGCCCCGAGGCGCTGCGCAACGACAGCTATACCCGCAAGGAGTGGCTCGAGGTCTGAGAACCTGTGAATCAATCTACCGCGCTTGCCCGTTGCCGCGTTGGGCGGTGCTGGCTCCGGCCGCTGTGCTCCGTCCGCCTTGCCCTCGTTCCGCTCGCTACGATTTCTTCACAAGTTTGGAGCGCTGTGCGCCGGCACAGTGGAGAGCTTGTCCCAGCCGTGACAAGCCCTCGTTGCATCGCAGCATAAACCTTCTACAATCAAAAATCGAACGATCGTTCTATTTTCCGAACCACCCGAGGAACGCAAGCATGAGCGCTGAATACAAGGTGCATGGCGACGTCGCCGTGATCACGCTGAATAACCCGCCCGTCAACGGCCTGGGCTATGAAACCCGCAAGGGCATCACCGAGGCGCTGGCCCGGGCCAACGCCGACGGCAAGGTCGGGGCCATCGTCATCACGGGTGCGGGCAAGGCCTTCTCGGGCGGCGCCGACATCAAGGAATTCGGCACACCCAAGGCCCTGCAGGAACCCAATCTGCTAAGCGTCATCCTGGCCGTGGAGAACTCGGCCAAGCCCGTGGTGGCCGCCATGCACACCATCGCCATGGGCGGCGGCCTGGAACTGCCCCTGGGCTGCCATTACCGTATTGCCGCGCCGGGCTGCAAGGTCGCGCTGCCTGAAGTCAAGCTGGGGCTGATCCCTGGCGCCGGTGGCACGCAGCGCCTACCGCGCGCGCTGGGTGTGGA
>JAGWTL010000416.1 GCA_028869035.1 Burkholderiales bacterium
GTGAGCCGGCTGATCCGCATCCGCTACGGCGCCATGGTGCTGCCGCGCGGCCTCAAGCGTGGCGCCTGGATGGAGCTGGACGAAAGTGACATCCGTGGCCTGATGCGGGTGGCCGAGCGCCGTCCCGGCGAGGGCGCGGCGGGCGAAGGGGGTGAACGCCCCCCGGCCCAGGGCAAACCGGGTGGTGGACGCAACCGGCGCCGTGGCGGCGGTGGTCAGCAAGGCCAAGGCCCGCGTGCCTCGGGCGGCCCCATGGGTGACAAGTCCGGCGGCCAACGCAAGGGTGGTGGCCAGGGTCAGCAGCAGGGACGCAACAAGGACCGCAATGCGCGCCAGGGCGGCGGCGGTGACGGACAACCCGATCCGATGAAAACGTCTTTTGGTTACATCGGGGCCGACAGTTTCACCCGCCAGCGCCAGGAGCGTCGAGGCGGTGGCGGTGGAAATGGTGGCCAGCGCCGGGGCGGCGGCGGGCGGGGCCGCTGAGGTTCCCTCCGGCCGGGTTTTCCGGCTGAGGGAGCGACCCCTCGGTCATCAACAGGTCTTCTCCACAGGGTAAAATGCAGGGCTTTGCCCCAGGTGGGGCAGAAACCCATTTCATAAACAGACTCAGGAAATCACATGGCCATCCAGCGCACCTTCTCCATCATCAAGCCCGACGCCGTTGCCAAGAACGTCATCGGCCAGATCTACGCCCGTTTCGAAGGCGCCGGCCTGAAGGTCATCGCCGCCCGCATGGCCCATCTGTCGCGCGCCGAAGCCGAGGCCTTCTACGCCGTGCACAAGGCCCGCCCCTTCTTCAAGGACCTGGTCGAGTTCATGATCTCCGGCCCCGTGATGCTCCAGGTGCTCGAAGGCGAAAACGCCATCCTGAAGAACCGTGACCTGATGGGCGCCACCGATCCCAAGAAGGCCGACAAGGGCACCATCCGCGCGGACTTCGCCGACAGCATCGACGCCAATGCCGTGCACGGCTCCGACGCCCCCGAAACCGCCGCCGTGGAGATCGCCTTCTTCTTCGCCGGCATGAACATCCACTCGCGCTGATCAGCGCAGTAACCATGCAATGACGGCCAACCTGCTCGACTTCGACCTCGACGGCTTGGCCGCCTTTTGCGAGCGGCTGGGTGAAAAACGCTTTCGCGCCACCCAGCTGTTCCGCTGGATCCACCAGAAGGGCGCCTCCAGCTTCGACCAGATGAGCGATCTGGCCAAGTCCCTGCGCGAGAAGCTCGCCGCCACGGCGCGCATCCAGGGCCTGGAGCTCATCTCCCAGCAGATCTCCGCCGACGGCACCATCAAGTGGCTGTTCAACGTCGGTGACGGCAATGCCGTCGAATCCGTTTTTATCCCCGAGGACGATCGCGGCACTTTGTGCGTGTCCTCCCAGGCCGGCTGCGCCGTGGGCTGCCGCTTCTGCTCCACGGGCCACCAGGGCTTCAGCCGCAACCTGAGCGCCGGCGAGATCGTCGCCCAGCTCTGGTTCGCCGAGCACTTCCTGCGCCAGCACCTGAAGCGCAGTGACCGCGTCATCACCAATGTGGTCATGATGGGCATGGGCGAGCCGCTGCAGAACTACAACGAGCTGATCCCCGCGCTGCGCGTGATGCTGGACGACCACGGCTACGGCCTGTCGCGCCGCCGCCTCACGGTGTCCACCTCGGGTGTCGTGCCCATGATGGACCGCCTGGCCCAGGACTGCCCGGTGGCGCTGGCCGTCTCCCTGCACGCGCCCAACGACGAACTGCGCGACAACCTGGTGCCGCTGAACCGCAAGTACCCCATCGCCGAGCTGATGGACGCCTGCAACCGCTACCTGGCGCACGCGCCGCGCGACTTCATCACCTTCGAGTACTGCATGCTCGACGGCGTGAACGACCAGCCCGA
>JAGWTL010000092.1 GCA_028869035.1 Burkholderiales bacterium
CGGTGGACAGCAGCGCCGCTTCGATCAGCAGCGCTTCGCCCACCGTCACACGGCCCTGCATCACTGCGCCGCCCAGCCACAAGGCAGCTGTGAGGGCGCCGACCCAGATCGCTGCATCGGCCAGCGGCAGGCTCTCGCCATGCCAGAGCAGCAGCGACACGCCGCCGAGCAGGGCGAGGAAGTGCAGGGCACTGTAGAACCGAATCGTGCGTGTCATGGGCGGGTCGTAGCGGCGCACCTTGGCCATCTCGAAGAGCGGCCTGGGAAAGCGCGCCGCCACGTCGGCCGGGCGCCAGCCCGGCGGTTTGAACCAGACCAGCAGCTTGTCGCGCCAGCGCCGCGCGTGCCAGCTGTCGTGCAGCAGCCCGGCATAGACCTCCACGTTGGCCCACAGCGGGTCCCAGCTGTCCAATGCGCTGCGCGTGCCGTAGATGCAGGGACTGTCCTCTTCCTGGAACGTGCCGAAGAGCCGATCCCAGATGATGAGGATGCCGCCGTAGTTGCGGTCCAGGTAGCGCTGGTTCACCGCGTGGTGGACCCGGTGGTTGGACGGGCTGCAGAACCAGCGGTCGAACCAGCCGAGCTTGCCGACGTGCTCGGTGTGCACCCAGAACTGGTAGAGCAGGTCGATCAGCGACACGATGCCAAAGACCAGCGGCGGCACGCCGGCCACGGCCATGGGCAGGTAGAAGATCCACCCCAGCAGCGCGCCCGTGGAGGGTTGCCTCAGCGCGGTGGAGAGGTTGAAGCTCTGGCTGTGATGGTGCACCACGTGCGCGGCCCAGAACACGCCCACCTCATGGCCGGCGCGGTGCAGCCAGTAGTAGCAGAAGTCATAGAACACCAGCGCCAGCAGCCAGCCGTACCAGGCGGTCCAGAACGCGTCGTCGCGCCACAGCGCCACCTCGGCGTAGACGATCGTGTAGAGGCCCACGCGCAGCAGGCGCGTGAAGATGGCGCTGATCTGGCTCAGCATGCCCAGTCCGATGCTGGTGATGGCGTCGTTCAGCTGGTAGGTATTGCGCCGGCGCAGCCGGCCCCAGGCGTATTCCAGTGCGATGAGCAGCAGGAAGACCGGGGTGGCGAGGACGATGACCTGGCTGGGTGACATGCGTGAGACTCCGCTGAGTGTCAGCCGATTCTGCCGGCTTTCAGTCCAGGAAGCCCCTCGCATCAACCCTGATGAGCTCGGTCACGGTGCCGGCCTGCAGGCCGCCGCGCACGCCCACCAGCCAGTCGTGCAGGTTGACGGTGGGGTCGCAATGGCCGGGGATGAGCCACAGGGTACTGCCCAAGGCGGGCAACGGTACACCACCGGTGGCGCGCAGCGTGGTGTGCTCGTCGTTGCAGCTGGTGGCTTCCAGAGCCTCGCCGTGTACGCGCGGCAGGCCGGACTCGATGGCGTGGCTCTTGTGGCCGGCGTCCACCACGACATGGTTGGTGCTCACGCTCATGACCTGTGTCTTGACGAAGAGCGCATGCTCGAAGGCGGGCTGGTCGGGATCGGTGTCGTTGCGCGCGTAGTCGGCGTCCATGAAGAGGTAGGAGCCGGCCTGCAGTTCGCCGAACACGCCGCTCGTCGCCTCCAGCCCGAAGGTGCCGCTGCCGGCGCCGGTGACCAGCGGCAGGGCCAGCCCGGCCGCCTCGACGACGCGCCGCGCCTCGCGCACGCGCGCGATCACCTCGTCCAAGGCGGTACGCCGCTCGGCCACGCTGCGCAGGTGCTGGGCGCGGCCGTTGTAGGCCTGCAGGCCGGCCAGGCGCAGGGCCGGGTGGCGGGTGATGGCCTGCGCCAGCGGCAGTACGTTGGCCGGTTCGGCCACGCCGCAGCGGCGCTGGCCCACGTCGAGCTCGACGAAAACGTCGATCAGGTTCTCACCCGCT
Source organism: Burkholderiales bacterium (assembly GCA_028869035.1). Classification (GTDB taxonomy): domain Bacteria; phylum Pseudomonadota; class Gammaproteobacteria; order Burkholderiales; family Burkholderiaceae_C; genus Hylemonella. The sequence goes on from JAGWTL010000092.1 coordinate 1,885, forward strand.
CCCAGGGCCTGTGCCAGTGCCTCGACGCCCTGCAGATGATCGACGGCGATGGCCAGGCGTCCGTTGTGCGCGTTGAGTGTGCGCGCCAGTGTGGCGACGCGCGCCAGCTTGGCCGGCGCGATGACCTCGTTGCTGATGTAGATGTCGGGCACACCGGCGGCAGCCAGCGCCTCGGCTTCCGAAGTCTTCTGCACGCATACGCCCACGGCGCCGGCCTGCATCTGGCGCAGGCTCAAGTTCGCGCTCTTGTGCATCTTGGCGTGCGGTCGCAGTCGCATGCCGTGCGCCTGGGCGTAGTCGGCCATGCGCTGCAGGTTGCGCTGCATCGCGTCCAGGTCCACGACCAGCGCCGGGGTGTCGATGACAGCCACGCCCTGGCCGACCAGCTGGCGCAGGCGCGCCGGAGCGGACTCAGGCGCTGATTTCATCGAGGCTGTCGTCTTCCAGGTGCGAGGTGTCGGCCCAGCCCACCAGCGACAGGCCCTGCGGCGTCCACAGCAGGCGGTTCACCGCCGTGTTGCCCAGCTGCCAGGTCCGCGGCGCCTGCAGGTCCATGTTGGTGGCCAGGCGGTAGAGCTGGTCGAGCACGCCGCCGTGCGCGACCAGGGCGATCTGCTCGCCCGGATGGCGCGCGGCCAGTTCCTGCAGCACCTGCGCGATACGCGCGCGCATGGTCTGCAGCGATTCGCCGCCTTCGGGTGCCCAGTCGGGCGTGCGGCGGCGCCAGTGCTCGGATTCCTCGGGCCAGGTCTGCTCGATCTCGGCGTAGGTCTTGCCTTCGAAGCGGCCGAAGCAGCGCTCGCGCAGACCCGTGTGCGTCGCCAGCGGCGCGCCGGTGGCCGCGGCGATGGCGCGCGCGGTGTCATGGGCGCGCGCCAGGTCGCTGCTGTAGACGGCCTGCAGGGGGTCGCGTTGCGCCAGCGCGCGCGCGACGCGTTGCGCCTGCCAGTGGCCGCGCTCGTTGAGCGGAATGTCCAGGTGGCCCTGGATGCGGGTGTCCACGTTCCAGGCGGTTTCGCCGTGGCGGATGGCGAGGATGCGGGTGGCTTCCATACTCTTGCCTTGTCTCAGCGCGGAATCTCCACCTTCACGCGGCGCGTGCCGGCGGGCGGGTGGGGAAAGTCCTTCAGGGCTGCCGCCAGCGTGGCGCGCAGGATGTTGTAGCGGTCCGCCCACGGGCCTTCGTGCGTGGCGCTGGTCTCGTAGACGATCTGGTTGCTGGCCAGCTCGCGCAACAACACCGTGACTTCGTGCCGGTACTGCGTGGCGGGCGGGAAACGCATGTTCATGCCGATCATGCCGCCCGGACCGTAGACGGCGCCGCCGGTGCCGATGACGATGGTGCCGCCAACGCGGCTGCCGTCGTAGGGGCGGCCCCATTCGTCCACGGTGTAGGGTTGCATGCGGCTGCTGATCTGCACGCTGTAGCGTGCCGCGGCCTCGTCATGCACCAGACCCACCGCACCCAGCTCGGCTTCGGCGATGGCGTCGACCGAGTCGTTTTCCACCGGATCGGTCTGCGAGGGCAGGCGCTCGAAGCGGTAGCGCGCGCCGGGCTCGATGGTGGCGGCCGCCGGCGTCGGCGTGGCACGCACCTGCGACTCCACCACACGCATGCCGGAACAGCCGGCCAGCAGCAGGGCGGCGACGAGCAGGGACAGAAAACGCAGCGGGCCCTGCATCACAGCTGTACCACTTGCACGCCGCCGGGCAGGGCGGGCGTGGCGGGGAATTCTTCTTCATCGAAGGCGTGATCGCCGTTCTCGTCCGGCACGCCCGTGGCCTTCAGGTTCTTGAAGTCGTGCAGCGTGGCGTCCATCAGGTGCGAGGGCACGACGTTCTGCAGCGCGGTGTACATGGTCTCGAGCCGGCCCGGGTACTTCTTGTCCCACTCGCGCAGCATATTGCCCACCTGCTTGCGCTGCAGGTTCTCCTGGCTGCCGCACAGCGTGCAGGGGATGATGGGGAACTGGCGGTGCTCGGCCCAGCGGATCAGGTCCTTCTCCACCACGTAGGCCATGGGGCGGATGACGATGAACTCGCCGTTGTCGCTGGTGAGCTTGGGCGGCATGCCCTTCAACTTGCCGCCGAAGAACATGTTGAGGAAGAAGGTCTGCAGCATGTCGTCGCGGTGGTGGCCCAGCGCGAGCTTGTTGCACTTGAGGCGGCGCGCCACGTTGTACAGGATGCCGCGGCGCAGCCGGCTGCACAGGCTGCACATGGTCTTGCCCTCGGGGATGTTCTTCTTGACGATGGAATAGGTGTCCTGCGTCTCGATGTGGAACTCGATGCCCAGCTTGCCCAGGTACTCCGGCAGGATGTGGTCGGGAAAGCCCGGCTGCTTCTGGTCCAGGTTGACGGCCACCAGCGTGAAGTCGATCGGCGCGCGGGCCTTGAGCTTCATCAGGATGTCGAGCATGCCGTAGCTGTCCTTGCCGCCGGACATGCACACCATGACCCGGTCGCCCTCCTCGATCATGTTGTAGTCCACGATGGCCTGCCCGACCTGGCGGCACAGGCGTTTCTCGAGCTTGTGCGTCTCGCGCTCGATCTTCAGGGCCTGCGCGTGGTTGATGCCTGGCGAGGGGGCGGGTTCATGGTCTATCCACTGGGCACTCATAACTTTCTCCGGCGGCAGCGTGCATCGGGGTCGGAGCCCGATGTCGGCCTGCATCGCCTTCTTCGTCTATCTCGTTGTCCTGAATCGGGATCCGACCCCGATGCACTCACTTCTCATGTCACCATTGGCCGGTTTCGGCCCGGATGGCGACTTCGCAGTCGTCGAAGATTTCCAGCTTGACGATCTTTACCCGCACGCCGATCACGCCCGGCAGCTGGAGCAGGCGGTTGGCCAGCTTGCCGATCATGCTCTCCAGCAGGTTCATGTGCTCGGCCTGGCACTCGTCGATGATGATCTGGCGCACCTTGCGGTAGTCCAGCACGTGGTTGATGTCATCGTCGTGCGGCAGCAGCGGCTGCGGCCCGAGGTTGAGCTCGGCGTCGACCTGGATCGGTTGCGGCGCCGCCTTCTCATGGTCGAGGATGCCCAGGTTGGCGTCGAAGCGCAAACCGGTGAGGGTGAGGATCTGGGTGCCGATGGACTTGGACATTGCGCACGCCGCCTTACATCATCGAAAAATCGCGCTCGAAGCGCTGCAGGTGCTGGCCGCCGTCGACCAGCAGCGTGGTGCCGGTGATGGAACTGTTGTCCAGCGCAAACTTCACGGCGCTGCAGATGTCCTCGGGCGTGGAGGAGCGACCCAGCGGCGAGAGCCGGTGCAGGGCCTGGAATTTCTCCGGCGTCAGGTAGTCGCTGGTGAGCGTCAGGCCCGGCGCCACGCCCACCACACGCACCTGGGGCGCCAGCGCCAGCGCCAGCATGGTGTTGGCGGCCTCCAGCGCGGCCTTGGAGAGGGTGTAGCTCAGGAAATCGGGGTTCTGGTTCCAGAGCTTCTGGTCCAGCAGATTGATCACGGCGCCGGTACCGGCCCGCTCCTGGACATGGGAGTGCAGCGCCTGGGCCAGCACGATGGCCGCGCCCGTGTTGCTGCGCAGATGCCTTTCCATGGTGGCATAGCTGAAGCTGGCCGCGCTGTCGTGTTCGAACAGGGCGGCGCTGTTGACCACCGCGTCCGCCCGGCCGAAGTGCGCCACCACGCGCGGCAACAGGGCGCGCACCGCGCTTTCGTCGGCGAGGTCCGCGGCGAAGGCCGCCGCCGCGACGCCGTGCGATTCGCAGTCCGCCACCGTCTGCCGGGCCTCGGCGGCCGAGCCGCGGTAGTGCACGGCCACCTGCCAGCCGGCGCGCGCCAGCGCGAGCGCGATTTCGCGGCCCAGGCGTTTGGCCGAGCCGGTGACCAGGACCGTGCGGGCAGGGGTGGACATGAGGGACAATTCAGGGCGTGAGCAGTACAGCCCAGAGTTTAACGACCACCCTGACATCCCGCATTGTGCAAGGCATTGCGGCCGCAGGGGGCTGGATCGGCTTTGACGGGTTCATGGCCCAGGCCCTGTATACGCCCGGCCTGGGTTATTACGCCAACGATCTGCGCAAGCTCGGGCTCATGCCGGGTTCGGGCAGCGACTTCGTGACCGCGCCCGAGCTCTCGCCCCTGTTCGGCCGCGCGCTGGCGGCGCAGCTGGCGCAGGCGCTGGAGCACACGCAGACCGACGAGGTCTGGGAGTTCGGCGCCGGCTCCGGGGCCCTGGCCCTGCAGCTGCTGGAGGCCCTGGGCGACAAGGTGCGGCGCTACACCATCGTCGATCTCTCGGGGGCGCTGCGTGCGCGCCAGCAGCAGACGCTGGAGAAGTTCGGCGAGCGCGTGCGCTGGGTCAGCGAACTTCCGGCACATATGCAGGGCGTGGTGGTGGGCAACGAGGTGCTGGACGCCATGCCCGTGCAACTGCTGGCGCGCCTGGACGGGGTCTGGCATGAGCGCGGCGTGGCGCTGGAGCCTGGCTCCCAGCGCCTGGTCTGGCAGGACCGTCCCACCTCGCTGCGCCCGCCCGTGGAGATCGAGGGCCGGCATGACTATGTGAGCGAGATCCATCCCCAGGCCGAGGCCTACATCCGCACGCTGGCCGGGCGCCTGCAGCGCGGCGCGGCTTTTTTCATCGACTACGGTTTCCCCGAGGCCGAGTACTACCACCCGCAGCGCCACATGGGCACGGTGATGTGCCACCGCGCCCACCAGGCCGACACCGACCCCCTGGCCGACGTGGGCCTCAAGGACATCACGGCCCACGTCAACTTCACCGGCATCGCGCTGGCCGCGCAGGAGGCGGGCTTGGGCGTGCTGGGCTATGCCACGCAGGGCCGCTTCCTGCTCAACTGCGGCCTGCCCCAGCTGATGGAGCAGGCTGAGCTGCCAGTGCGCACGCAGGCGCACAAGCTGATCATGGAGCATGAGATGGGCGAGCTGTTCAAGGTCATCGGCCTGACGGTGGGTGAGCCCTGGCTGGCCCTGGGTTTTTCCGCGGGCGACCGCACGCATACGCTCTGACCGGGATCCGAAGCATGTTCCGCTGGCTGCTCGCCATCTTCATCATCCTGCTGCTGGTCAACGCGGTCACACCCTGGTTCAAGAAGATCGGTTTCGGCCGTCTGCCGGGTGACCTGAACTTCACGCTCTTCGGTCGTGAGTTCAACCTGCCCTTCACCACCACCATCATCCTCAGCCTGGTGGCCGTGGGCCTGGCCAAACTCATCTGAGCCGGGCTTGAATCGGGTACCCCCGGCCCTATATGGACAGGAGGAAAGGGGCTCCCCATGAGCACAACGCGCCATATCGTCTGTCCGCATTGCCACACCACCAACCGCGTCAAGGTCGACGACCTGGGCAGCGCGCCCGATTGCGGGCAATGCCATCAAGCCCTGTTCACTGGCCAGCCGGTCGCGCTGGACGCGGCCGCCTTCGAGCGCCACATCGGTCGCGGTGAAGTGCCGGTGCTGGTGGACTTCTGGGCGCCCTGGTGCGGCCCCTGCCGCATGATGGCGCCGGCTTTCGAGCAGGCCGCAGCCCAGTTGGAGCCGCAGGTTCGCCTGGCCAAGGTCAACACCGAGGATGAGCAGCAGCTGGCTGCGCGCTTCAACATCCGCAGCATCCCGACGCTGGCGCTGTTTGTCGGTGGGCGCGAGGTTGCGCGCCAGGCCGGTGCCCTGCGCTCGGCCGCGGACATCCAGCGCTGGGTGCAGGCCCAGCTGGCCTATTGAGGCTTTCATAAATCATGACAAGCACCTCACATCCGCTCGCCCTGAGCCTGTCGAAGGGCTTCGACAGGCTCAGCCTGAACGGCAGGTGTCATGAATAAAGAAAACATCAATAGTAGACTGAATCCGTGAGACTCACTGGCACTCGTCTGCCCCTCGCTGTGCCATGCGGCGTTGCAAATGCTCGCCGGGCCTGCGGGCCCGACTGTGCTTTTGCGCTTTGCCTGCCCCAGCGCTGGTCAGCCGCCTGCCGGCGATCTCGCAGATTCAGTCTACTGGTTCATAGGCTTTGGGCGTCGGGGGCGAGACCCGGTTGGCCATGATCGTCTAGGCACAAGCCAATAGAAGACCCCAAGCTCTAGAATCGCCGCATGCCGACCGCTGCCTCGCCGCACCAGCCCTTAGCCGAACGCCTCCGCCCCAAAACCCTGGGCGAAGTCATCGGCCAGCAGCAGTTGCTGGGCGTAGGCATGCCGCTGCGCATCGCCTTCGAGTCGGGTCAACCGCACAGCTGCATCCTCTGGGGGCCCCCGGGCACGGGCAAGACCACGATTGCGCGGCTCATGGCCGATGCCTTTGGCGCGCAGTTCATCAGTATCAGCGCGGTGCTGGGCGGCGTGAAGGACATCCGCGAGGCGGTGGAGCTGGCGCAGGTCGCGCTGGGTCAGAACAAACGAACGATCGTGTTCGTGGACGAAGTGCACCGCTTCAACAAGAGCCAGCAGGACGCCTTTTTGCCGCACGTGGAGTCTGGGCTCTTCACCTTCATCGGCGCCACCACCGAGAACCCCTCCTTCGAAGTCAATTCCGCCCTGCTCTCGCGTGCCGCCGTGTACGTGTTGCAGTCGCTGAGCGAAGACGATCTGAAACAGATCGTGCAGCGCGCGCTCGACATCCAGGCCGTGCCGCCCATGGACGACGCGGCGCGCGACCGGCTGATCGCCTATGCCGATGGCGACGCACGACGCCTGCTCAACACGCTGGAGATGCTGGCCGTGGCGGCCACGCAGCAGAAGCAGGAACGCATCGACGATGACTGGCTGCTCAGGGTGCTGGGCGAGCGCATGCGCCGTTACGACAAGGGCGGCGAGCAGTTCTACGACACCATCAGCGCGCTGCACAAGTCGGTGCGCGGCTCGGACCCCGACGCCTCGCTCTACTGGTTCATGCGCATGCTCGACGGCGGGGCCGACCCGCGCTACATGGCGCGCCGCCTGGTGCGCATGGCCAGCGAGGACATCGGCCTGGCCGACCCGCGCGCCCTGCGGCTGGCGCTGGACGCGGCCGAGGTCTACGAGCGCCTGGGTTCGCCCGAGGGCGAGCTGGCCCTGGCCGAATGTGTGGTGTACCTGGCCATCGCGCCCAAGAGCAATGCCGTCTACAAGGCCTACAACGAAGCCAAGGCCTTCATCAAGAAAGACGGCACCCGCCCGGTGCCCATGCACCTGCGCAATGCACCGACCAAGCTCATGAAGGAGCTGGACTATGGCAAGGGCTACCGCTATGCGCACGATGAAGCCGGCGGGTTTGCGGCGGGCGAGAGTTATTTGCCCGAGGGCATGGTCGAGCCGGGTTTCTACCGACCCGTGGAACGCGGCCTGGAGATCAAAATCGCCGAGAAGATGCGTGCGCTGCGCGCGCTGAACGAAAAGAGTCGGCATCAGCCATAAAAACACGGGACCGGATGCAAGTGGCATGAAGCTTGCTGATGGGAATCTATGGATATCTTCCTGCAGCAAATCATCAACGGGCTGGTGCTGGGCAGCATGTACGCACTGGTGGCGCTGGGTTACACCATGGTGTACGGCATCATCGGCCTGATCAACTTCGCCCACGGTGAGGTGCTCATGGTCGGCGCGCTGGTCAGCTGGAGCGTCATCGGCCTGCTGCAGCCCCTGCTGCCCCCCTGGTTGGTGCTGATTATCGCCCTCGTCGTCGCCTGCGTGCTGGCCGCGGCACTGAACTACAGCATCGAGAAGGTGGCCTACCGGCCACTGCGCAACAGCCCGCGCCTGGCGCCGCTGATCACGGCCATCGGCATGTCCATCCTGCTGCAGACGCTGGCCATGATCATCTGGAAGCCCAACTTCAAG
>JAGWTL010000441.1 GCA_028869035.1 Burkholderiales bacterium
TGTGCGCTGTCCTAGAGCAGGTCGGCCACGTCGAGCATGCGCTGGGCCACTTCGGCCAGCTTCAGGCCCTTGTCCATGGCCGTCTTGCGCAGCTTCTCGTAAGCGGCCTGCTCGCTCAGGCCCTGGCGCTGCATCAGCAGGCCCTTGGCACGGGCTATGGTCTTGCGGTCCTTGAGTTCGGCGCTGAGCTCGTCGAGCTCGTTGCGCGTCACGGCCAGTTCCTGGCGCAGGGCCTGCTCGTGCTGGAAGCGCGCCAGAGCCACGTCCAGGATGGGGCGGATGCGTTCGGCCGAGAGACCGGCCACGATATAGGCCGTGACCCCGGCCGCCACGGCAGCGCGCACGTGCGAGGTGTCCTGGTCGTTGGTGAACATGACGATGGGACGCGGGGCCTCGCGCGTGGCCATGACCACGTGCTCCAGCGCGTCGCGCGCGTCGCTCTCGGCGTCGACGATCACCATATCGGGTTGCAGCTGGGCGATGCGCTCGTTGAGGAAAACGTCGGCCGGCAGCGAGGCGATCAGGTTGAAGCCGCTCTCCAGCAGGCCGATGCGCAGGCTGCGCGAGCGCTCAGCCTGTTGCACGGCGTCCTCGTCTGCGGGGTCGCCGACCCCCAGTTCCGAAGTCACCACCACGATGCGCAAGGCTTCATTCATGTCGTTCCAGATGCAAGAAATACGCCAAACGGCGGCACTGCGCGTTGGCGCATGGCATAGAATTATCCCTGCTCCGGGGTGTTGTCCATGCGTAAGGACAGCTGAGATGGTGGGAACCGATTCCGATACCGAACCCGTGAACTTGACTCGGATCATGCCGACGTAAGAAGAGCTGACAGAGCGCCCACGGGCCCCTGCCACACCTTTCGGAGCACCCGTGCCCAGGCACAGAAGGAAAGGTCGTCGTGGCAGAGACAGTACACCCATCGTCGTTGGAAACAGCCGGTCTGGTCCCGGATGTGCTGGCCTTCATCGCGCGGCCCGATGCGGATGAGCAGGATTTCAATGCCCTGGCGCTGCGTCTTTTTGCGCACCAGTTCCAGCACGGCACCGCTTTCCGGAAGTTCTGCCAGCAGCGCGGTCGCACGCCTCGCTCGGTGAAAAGCTGGCGCGACATCCCGGCCGTGCCCATCGACGGCTTCAAGGACCTCACGCTGAGCTGCGTGCCTCCCGAGTCCTGCGAGCGCGTCTTCATGACCAGCGGCACCACCCGCGGCGACGTCAAGGGCCGGCACTATCACCCCCATCTGCAGGTTTACGACCTGTCCATGACGCTGAACTTCCACCAGCGTTTCATGGGCGGGTCTGAGCGCATGCGCATGGGCATCCTTTTCCCGAGCGAACAGCTGATGCCGAATTCCTCGCTGGCGCACTATCTGGCCCTGGCCCTGCACCACTTCGGCACGCCCGGGAGCCGTTATTACCTGGGCGCCGAGGGCTTGCTGATGGACGAACTCTGCGCCGCGCTGACGCAGGTGCAGCGCAGCGGCGAACCCTTCGCCCTGCTGGGGGCGAGCTACAGCCTGGTGCACCTGATGGATGCCTTGCAGGCCCGCGGGCTCAGCTTCCAGTTGCCGGCCGGCAGCCGCCTGCTGGACACCGGCGGCTTCAAAGGCCGGTCGCGCGAGATGGACATGGAGGTCTTCTACGACATGCTCGCATCGACCTTCGGTGTGCCGCGTTGCGCCTGCATCAATATGTACGGCATGACGGAACTCAGCACACAGTTCTACGACGCGGGCAACGCCACGCTGCCGTCCCTCAAATCCGGCCCGCACTGGATCCGCACACGGGTGCTGGACCCGCTCACGGGGCTGGAGATGCCCCGTGGCGAGCGCGGCATCCTGGCGCACACCGACCTGGGCAACTTCAA
>JAGWTL010000093.1 GCA_028869035.1 Burkholderiales bacterium
GCTCCTACTCCTGGCACTGCCCGGGGCACTCGGGCGGCGTGGCCTTCCTCAAGAGCCCGGTGGGCCAGATGTACCACCAGTTCTACGGCGAGAACATGCTGCGCGCCGACGTCTGCAACGCGGTCGAAGAGCTGGGCCAGCTGCTGGACCACGACGGCGCCATCGGCGAGAGCGAGCGCAATGCTGCGCGCATCTTCAACGCCGACCACTGCTATTTCGTCACCAACGGCACCAGCACCTCGAACAAGATGGTCTGGCACCACACGGTGGCGCCGGGCGACGTGGTGGTGGTCGATCGCAACTGCCACAAGTCCATCCTGCACGCCATCATCATGACCGGGGCCATCCCGGTCTTCCTCAAGCCCACGCGCAACCACTTCGGCATCATCGGCCCGATCCCGCAGAGCGAGTTCGAACCGGCGGCGATCCAGGCCAAGATCAAGGCCAATCCCCTGCTCAAGGGCGTGGACCCGAAGAAGGTCAAGCCGCGCGTGCTGACACTCACGCAGTCCACCTACGACGGCGTGCTCTACAACACCGAGACCATCAAGACCCTGCTCGACGGCTACGTCGACAACCTGCATTTCGACGAGGCCTGGCTGCCGCACGCGGCCTTCCACCCCTTTTATGGCCGCTATCACGCCATGGGCAAGAAGCGCGGGCGGCCGAAGCATTCCATGGTCTATGCCACCCAGTCCATCCACAAGCTGCTGGCCGGCATCAGCCAGGCCAGCCACGTGCTGGTGCAGGATGCCGAGAACACCAAGCTGGACCACCACCTCTTCAACGAGGCCTATCTGATGCACACCAGCACCAGCCCGCAGTACAGCATCATCGCCAGCTGCGATGTGGCGGCCGCCATGATGGAGCCGCCCGGCGGCACCGCGCTGGTGGAGGAAAGCATTCTCGAGTCGCTCAACTTCCGCCGCGCCATGCGCAAGGTGGACGAGGAATACGGCAAGGACTGGTGGTTCAAGGTCTGGGGCCCGGAGAAGCTGACGGAAGAGGGCATCGGCAGCGCCGAGGACTGGATCATCCGCAGCGATGGCCGCAGCACCAAGAACGGCAGCAAGTGGCACGGCTTCGGCCAGCTGGCCGACGGCTTCAACATGCTGGACCCGATCAAGTCCACTATCGTCACGCCCGGCCTGAACCTGGACGGCAAGTTCGACAAGACCGGCCTGCCGGCCTCCATCGTGACCAAGTACCTGGCCGAGCACGGCGTGGTGGTGGAGAAGACCGGCCTTTACAGCTTCTTCATCATGTTCACCATCGGCATCACCAAGGGCCGCTGGAACACCCTGCTGACCGCGCTGCAGCAGTTCAAGGACGACTACGACAAGAACCAGCCCATGTGGCGCGTCATGCCGGACTTCTGCAAGAAGCAGCCGCGCTACGAACGCATGGGCCTGCGCGACCTCTGCCAGTTCATCCATGAGACGTACGCCAAATACGACATCGCGCGCCTGACCACCGAGATGTACCTGAGCGACCTGACGCCGGCCATGAACCCCAGCGACGCCTACGCGCACATCGCCCACCGCAAGACCGAACGCGTGGAGATCGACCAGCTGGAAGGCCGCATCACCGTGGGACTGGTGACTCCCTACCCTCCGGGCATCCCGCTGCTGATCCCGGGCGAGGTCTTCAACAGGAAGATCGTGGACTACCTCAAGTTCGCGCGCGAGTTCAACAGCCAGTGCCCGGGCTTCGAGACCGACATCCACGGCCTGGTGGAGGAGGCCGGCCCGGACGGCAAGAAGCATTACTACGCCGACTGCGTGCGGGCCTGAAGCGGCGCTGGCCCGCCGCAAAGAAAACGCCCCGCGTTGCGGGGCGTTTTTCATGGAGGCGGTGCGGTTTATTCGACGATGGCCACGGCGGTCTGGCTGAAGCCGCCGTCCACATAGGTGATCTCGGCGGTCACGCCGCCGGCCAGGTCGCTCAGCAGGAAGGCGGCCACATGGCCCACGTCCTCGATGGTGACGTTGCGGCGGATCGGCGAGGCGTTGGCCACCACACCCAGCAGCTTGGAGAAGTCCTTGATGCCGCTGGCGGCCAGGGTCTTGATCGGGCCGGCGCTGATGCCATTGGCGCGCATGCTGCGGCCATCGGGCAGCTTGCCCACGGCTTCGGCCAGGTAGCGCACCGAGGCTTCCAGGCTGGCCTTGGCCAGGCCCATGGTGTTGTAGTTGGGGATGGCGCGCAGGGCGCCCAGGTAGCTCAGGGTCAGCAGGGCCGACTTGTCCTTGAGATAGGGCAGGGCGGCCTTGGCCATGGCCGGGAAGCTGTAGGCGCTGATGTCGTGGGCGATGCGGAAACCCTCGCGCGAAAGGCCGTCCAGGAAGTTGCCGGCAATGGCTTCACGCGGGGCGAAGCCGATGCTGTGCACAAAACCGTCGAACTGGGGCCAGTGGGCCGAGAGGTCCTTGAAGAGCTGCTCGATCTGGGCGTCGTCACCGACGTCGCAGTCGAAGACCAGCTTGGAGTTGAAGTCGGCGGCGAACTCGGTGATACGGTCCTTGAAACGTTCACCCACATAGCTGAAGGCCAGCTCGGCCCCCTGTCCATGGCAGGCCTTGGCGATGCCGTAGGCGATGGAGCGGTTGCTCAGCACGCCGGTGATCAGAAATTTCTTGCCGGTGAGGAATCCCATATTTTTTCTCGGTTGGCCTGAGGAAGTAAAAATTCTGTGCAGAATTGTCGCATGCGGATGCGTTGTTTCCTGCTGGGTCTGGTTTCGCTGTTTTCGGCAGTGCCGGTCTGGGCTGCCCATGCCTATGCCCAGTTTGGTGACATCAAGTACCCGGCAGGTTTTGCGCATTTCGATTACGTGAACCCGGCCGCTCCCAAGGGTGGAGACATCACCCTGGTGCCGCCGACCCGCCTCTCCAACTTCGACAAGTACAACCCCTACACGCTCAAGGGCAGCGCGCCGCCGGGCTTGAATGGTCTGGTCTTCGAGACCCTGCTCACCGGTACTTTTGACGAGCCGACCACGGCCTATGGCCTGCTGGCCCAGGACGTGACCTTGGCCAAGGACCGCCTCTCCGCCGTCTTCACCCTCAACCCCCTGGCGCGCTTCCACAACGGCGACCCGGTGCTGGCGGCCGACGTCAAGCATTCCTTTGACCGGCTGGTGTCCAGGGAAGCGGCGCCGCAGTTCCGCACCATCTTCGGCGAGATCAGGGGCGTCACGGTGCTGGGCGAGCGCCAGGTGCGTTTTGATTTCAAGCGCGTCAATGCCGAGTTGCCGCTGATTGCCGGCAGCCTGCCGGTCTTCAGCCGCAAATGGGGCCTGGAGAATGGCAAGCTCAAACCGCTGGACCAGATCGTCACCGACCTGCCTATCGGTTCCGGCCCCTACAGGATAGGCAAGGTCAATTTCGGCAAGGACATCAGCTACGAGCGAGATCCGGCCTACTGGGCAAAGGACCTCAACGTGCGACGCGGGATGTTCAACTTCGACCGCATCACCTACAAGATCTACAAGGACAACACAGCCCAGCTGGAAGCTTTCAAGGCGGGGGAGTTCGATTTCATCCAGGCCTTTATCGCGCGCGAATGGGCGCGCGCCTACACCGGCAAACAGTTCGAACGCGGGGAGTTGATCAAGAAAGAGCTGCGGCACGGCAATGCCGGCGATTTCCAGGGCTTTCTGTTCAATCTGCGGCGCGACAAGTTCAAGGACGTGCGCGTGCGCCAGGCCATCGCCCTGGCAATGGACTTCGAGTGGATGAACCGCCAGCTTTTCTACAACGCCTACACCCGGGTGCGTGGGTATTTCGTTGGCAGCGACTTCGAGGCCAGAGGCAAGCCCACGCCCGAGGAACTGGCTGTGCTGGCGCCGCTGCGCCGCCTGCTGCCGTCCGAGGTGTACACCGAGGCGGCGCCCTTGCCGCCCTACACCAGCCTGGATCCGGCCTCGGGCCAGACCCTGCGCGACAACCTGCGCCATGCGCGCGACCTGCTGGCCGCCGCCGGCTGGACCTACCGCGACGGCGCCCTGCGCAATGCGAAGGGTGAGCCCTTCACCATCGAGTTCCTCGACAACTCCGGCTCCATGGGCCGTGTGGTCACGCCCTACGCGCGCAACCTCGAGAAGCTGGGCATGCAGGTCAACTACAAGGTGATCGACTTCGCCATCCTGCAAAAGCGCATGGACGTGTTTGACTTCGATATCATCAGCAACCGCATGATAGGCAGCGAGGCGCCAGGCGCCGAACTGCTGGAGCGTTACGGCTCCAAGGCCGCCGATACCGAGGGGTCGAGCAATGTGATCGGCCTCAAGAGCCCGGCGGTGGATGCCCTGCTGGACCAGGTGATTTCGGCCCAGACCCGGCCGCAGCTGGTGGCCAGGGTGCGCGCGCTGGACCGCGTGCTGCGCCATGGTCATTACGCCGTGCCGCACTGGTACAGCGGCGTGTTTCGCGTGGCCTGGCGCGCCGGCCGCTTCGAGCAGCCGGCCGTGACGCCTCGCTATTACCAGCCCGAGGCCTGGGTCACCTCCGTCTGGTGGGCCAGCCCGGGCAACCTGGCCGCCAGCCGGACCGCGAACGGGGGAGGGAAATAAGCCATGGCGGCCTACATCCTCAAGCGCCTGCTGCTCATGATCCCCACGCTCTTCGGCATCCTGCTGCTGACCTTTGTGGTCATCCAGTTCGTGCCAGGCGGCCCGGTGGAGCAGATGGTGGCCCAGCTTCAGGGCCGCGATACCGGCGGGGAGGGCGCTGCCGCCGGTGGCGCGGGCTACCGTGGTCGCCAGGGGGTGGATGCAGCACGCATCGCCGAGATCCGCACCTTCTACGGTTTCGACAAGCCGGCGCACGAACGCTTCTGGCAGATGCTGGGCCAGTACGCGCGTTTTGACCTGGGCAAGAGCTTCTTTTATCCCAAGAGCGTGTGGGAGCTGGTCAAGGACAAGCTGCCGGTCTCCATCAGTCTGGGGCTGTGGACTTTCTTCCTGAGCTATCTCATCTCCATCCCCCTGGGCATCAGCAAGGCCGTGCGCGCCGGCACACGTTTCGACACGCTGACCAGCCTCATCGTGCTGGTGGGCTATGCCATCCCCGGTTTCGTGCTGGGGGTTGCGCTGCTGGTGGTCTTCGGCGGTCAACTGCAGTGGTTCCCCCTGCGCGGCCTGACGTCGAGCAACTGGGACACCCTGAGCTGGGGCGCGAAGATCATGGACTATCTCTGGCACATCACCTTGCCGGTCACAGCCAGCGTGCTGGGCGCCTTTGCCGTGACCACCATGCTGACCAAGAACGCCTTCCTTGAGGAAATCCGCAAGCAATACGTGCTGACGGCCCGCGCCAAGGGCCTGGGCGAGAGCCGGGTGCTGTGGACGCATGTGTTCCGCAACGCGCTGATCCCCATCGTCACGGGCTTTCCTGCGGCCTTTATCGGCGCCTTCTTCGCCGGCTCGCTGCTGATCGAGACCCTGTTCTCGCTCGACGGCCTGGGCCTGCTGTCCTATGAGTCGGTGATGCGGCGTGACTACCCGGTGGTGCTGGGCACGCTTTATCTGTTCACGCTGATCGGCCTGGTGACCAAGCTGATCTCCGACCTCTGCTACGTCTGGGTCGATCCTCGTGTCAAATTTGACTAACCCCCCCGTTGCCGCCTCCGGCGGCCTACCCCCCCAGGGGAGCAACGCCAGTGGCTTAGGCGTTGCCGGGCCACGGCGTTTCTCGACTGAGTCATGCCGTTCGCGGGGATTGGCTGCATGAGTGCCATTTCTCTTTCCCCATCCCGGCGCGCCTGGCAGCGCTTTCGGCGCAACCGCCTGGGCTACTGGAGCCTGCTGATCTTCTGCGTTCTTTTCGTGCTGAGCCTGGGCGCCGAACTCATTTCCAACGACAAGCCGCTTATCGCGCGTCACCACGGCCAGTGGTACTTGCCCATTCTGCACAACGTGCCGGAGACGACTTTTGGCGGCGACTTCGCCACACCGACCGACTACCTGGACCCCTTCATCCAGCGGCAGTTTGCCCAGCCCGGCAACTTCGCGCTGTACCCGCCCAACCCCTATCACCACAGCACCATCAACTACTTCGCCAAGGAGCCCAACCCCTCGGGGCCTTCGGCGGACAACTGGCTGGGCACGGACGACCGCGGACGTGACGTGGTCGCGCGCCTGCTCTACGGTTTCCGCATCTCTGTGCTGTTCGCGCTGGTGTTGACCATCATCGGCGTGCTGCTTGGCGTGATCACCGGGGCCGTGCAGGGTTACTTCGGCGGCAAGATCGACCTGGGTTTCCAGCGTTTCATCGAAATCTGGGGCTCCATGCCCGAGCTCTATCTGCTCATCATCTTCTCGGCCATGTTCGACCCCAGCATTTCGCTGCTGCTCATTCTGCTCAGCCTCTTCGGCTGGATGGGCCTGTCCGACTACGTGCGCGCCGAGTTCCTGCGTAACCGCCAGCTCGATTACGTGCGCGCGGCGCGCGCCATGGGCCTGTCCAATGCGCAGATCATCTGGCGCCATATCCTGCCCAACAGCCTGACGCCGGTGGTGACCTTCCTGCCTTTCCGCATGAGTGCGGCCATTCTGGCGCTGACTTCGCTGGATTTCCTGGGCCTGGGCGTGCCGCCGGGTACACCTTCGCTGGGTGAACTGCTGGCCCAGGGCAAGAACAACATTGACGCCTGGTGGATTTCCCTGTCCACCTTCGGCGTTCTGGTCATCACCCTGCTGCTGCTGACCTTCATGGGTGATGCGCTGCGCGACGCGCTGGACCCGCGAAAGGCGGACCGATGAATCACAAGCCACCCGTTGGGTCTGAGCCTGTCGAAGACCCCGCGAGCCCTTCGACAAGCTCAGGGCGAACGGAGATTTCCTCTCTGCTCGACGTGAACGATCTGAGGGTCGCCTTTGGCGGCAAGGAGGTGGTGCGTGGCATCGACTTCCAGATCGCGCCCGGTGAGAAGTTGGCCCTGGTGGGCGAGTCCGGCTCGGGCAAGACTGTCACGGCGCTCAGCCTCCTGCGCCTGCTTCCCGAGGCGGGTGTCAGTGGCACGGCGCCATTCGCCGGCAGCGATGGCACTTCGGACCTGCTGGCCCTTCCTGAGCGCAAGTTGCGCGGTATCCGCGGCCGAGACATCGCCATGATCTTCCAGGAGCCCATGACGGCGCTCAACCCCCTGTACACCATCGGCGACCAGATCAGCGAGGTGCTGCAGATCAAGCTGGGCCTGGGGCGCGGCGCAGCCCTGGCGCGGGTCATCGAACTGCTGGCCGACACGGGCATCCCCGAGCCCGCGCAGCGCGTGTCCGCCTACCCGCACCAGCTCAGTGGCGGCCAGCGCCAGCGCGCCATGATCGCCATGGCCCTGGCTTGTCAGCCCAAATTGCTACTGGCCGACGAGCCGACCACGGCGCTGGACGTGGCCCTGCGCGGCCAGATCCTGGACCTGCTGGACGGCTTGCAGCAGAAACACGGCATGGCGATGCTGATGATCACGCATGACCTCAATCTGGTACGGCGTTTTGCCAGCCGGGTGATCGTGATGGAAGCGGGCCAGATCGTGGAGCAGGGGCCCGTGGCCCAGGTCTTTGCCAACCCGCAGCATCCCTACACGCGCAGCCTGATCGACAGCCGGCCGGTGCGCGATGTGCAGGAGGCCCCGGCGGGTGGCCCGCCCCTCATGCAGGCGCGCGGTCTGCGCGTAGCCTATCCCGTGCCCATCCCCGGCCTGCGCGGCTGGTTCCGCCGCGGCGAGTTCGTGGCCGTTCAGGGCGCAGATTTCACCGTGCCGCCGGGCCGCACCCTGGGGGTGATCGGCGAATCGGGCTCGGGCAAGTCCACCCTGGCCCTGGCCGCCCTGGGCCTGCTGCCTTGCCGGGGGGAGCTGCGGGTGGATGGCCGGGCCTGGCAGCGTCGGCCGGCCCTGGACAAGCCGCTGCGCCGCATGGTGCAAGTGGTGTTCCAGGACCCGTTTTCTTCGCTGTCGCCGCGCCTGACGGTCGAGGAAATTGTGGGGGAGGGCTTGACGATCCACGCACATTCGCTATCAAAAGATGAGCTTAAGACCAAGGTCGAACGGACGCTGGAGGAGGTGGGCTTGACCGAGAGTCAGTTTCCCGGCCTGCTGCAGCGCTACCCGCACGAGTTCTCCGGTGGCCAGCGCCAGCGCCTGGCCGTCGCCCGCGCGCTGATCGTCGAACCGCGCCTGATCGTGCTGGACGAGCCCACCAGCGCGCTGGACGTGACCATCCAGAAGCAGGTCTTGCTGCTGCTGCAGCGCCTGCAGCGGGAGAGAGGGCTGAGCTACCTGCTGATCACCCATGACGTGGACGTGATCCGGGCCATGGCGCACGAGGTGCTGGTCATGAAAAACGGAGAAATCGTCGAGTCAGGACCGGTTTCGACCCTGCTGGACGCCCCGGCCCATCCCTACACCCGGTCGCTGGTGCAGGCCGCAGCCTGAGATCGGCCCGTCCGCATCGAAATCGCCTTGAAAATCAAGGCTCTAATCCCGTATTTCGGGTACAATGCCGCAATTCTCGACCAAACGGGCGGATTAGCAACCGCCCTTTTTTTATGGTCGAACGCTTTTTGACGGCCAGGGAAGGGCAACGTTGACACTGCAGCAAATCGTCGAACAGACCGTGACCGGTTTTGGTTACGACTTGGTGGAGATCGAGCGCTCCGCCGGGGGGCTGCTGCGCGTGACGATCGACCTGCCCTGGGATCCGCAGGCTGGCGATCGTTTTGTGAACGTAGAAGACTGCGAAAAGGTGACGCGCCAGCTGCAGTACACCCTGGAAGTCGAGGGCATCGAGTACAAGCGACTCGAGGTGTCCTCGCCGGGAATCGATCGCCCGCTGCGCCATGAAAAGGATTTCGAGCGTTTTACCGGACAGGTGGTCGACATCACGCTGAAGGCGGCCATGGGCGCGGCGGCAGCCGGCCAGGTCAGCGCCAGCCGCAAGAAATTTCGCGGCACGCTCGAGCGCGTGACCGCTGCTGACGGCAGCACGGGCTGGCAGATCGTCTGGAGCGACGCGCCGCAGCCCAAGCCGGGTCAGAAGGTGAGCAAGAAGCGTGAACCGGCGCCCCTGCAGGCGCTGGGTTTCACGCTGGACGAGTTGCGCGAGGCGCGTCTGGCGCCTATCGTGAGTTTCAAGGGCCGCAGCGAACGCTTAGCTGGGGCCACGGGTCTTTGAGGGTATTGGAGGTTAGAGGCATGAATCGCGAACTGTTGATGCTGGTGGAAGCCATTTCCCGCGAAAAGAACGTCGAACGCGACGTGGTCTTTGGCGCGGTCGAGTCCGCCCTGGCGCAAGCCACCAAAAAGCTGTTCGAGGGCGACGTGGACATCCGCGTGGCCATCGACCGCGACAGCGGCGTCTACGAGACCTTCCGCCGCTGGCACGTCGTCCCCGACGAAGCCGGCCTGCAACTGCCCGACCAGGAAATCCTGCTGTTCGAAGCCAAGGAGCAGATCTCCGATATCGAGGTCGATGAGTACATCGAGGAAGCCGTCGAGTCCGTGCCCATCGGCCGCATCGGCGCCATGGCGGCCAAGCAGGTCATCCTGCAGAAGATCCGCGACGCCGAGCGCGAGATGCTGCTCAACGACTTCATGTCGCGCGGCGAGAAGATCTTCGTGGGCACCGTCAAGCGCATGGACAAGGGCGACATCATCG
>JAGWTL010000417.1 GCA_028869035.1 Burkholderiales bacterium
GCGCTGCCAATGCCGCCGGGATAATGCAAGACGGAATCCGCCATGCCCCGCAAGCCGCCGCGCCACCCGCCGTCGCCCCCGCCGGGCGCCCTGCTGCGTACCCTGCTGGCTGCGTGTGCGCTGGCGCTCGCCGCGCCGCGGCCGGCAGCCGCCCAGCAGGGGCCGCAGCCCAGGCTGCCCACCACCGACCTCACCATCGGCATCTACGTCATCCATGCCGAACTGGCCACCACGCCCGATCAGCAGGAAACGGGCATGATGTTCCGGCGCAGCATGGGCAGCAGCGACGGCATGCTGTTCGTCAACGACGACAGCAGCGTGCGCTGCTTCTGGATGCACAACACCCTGCTGCCGCTGACCATCGCCTTCATCGCCGATGACGGCCGCATCGTCAATCTGGCCGACATGGCGGCGCAGACCGACACCACCCATTGCTCGGCCAAGCCGGTGCGCTATGCGCTCGAGGTGCCGCTGGGCTGGTTCGCCAGGCGCGGCTTCAAGGCCGGCGACCGGTTGCGCGGCCGCCCCTTCGGCAATTAGCCGACGCCTTTCAGGCGAAGTTCGCCTCGGCGTAGCCCCAATTGACGAGCTTGTCGAAGAAGGTCTCGACGTACTTCGGTCGCAGGTTGCGATAGTCGATGTAGTAGGCGTGCTCCCACACGTCCACCGTGAGCAGCGCCTTGTCGGCGGTGGTCAGGGGGGTGCCAGCAGCGCCGGTGTTGACGATGTCGACCGAGCCGTCGGCTTTCTTGACCAGCCAGGTCCAGCCGGAGCCGAAGTTGCCCACGGCGCTCTTGACGAAGGCTTCCTTGAACGCGGCGTAGCTGCCCCACTTGGCGTTGATGGCTGCGGCCAGTGCGCCTGTGGGCTCACCGCCGCCCTGGGGCTTCATGCAGTTCCAGAAGAAGGTGTGGTTCCAGATCTGGGCAGCGTTGTTGTAGATGCCGCCGCTGGACTTCTTGACGATCTCTTCGAGGCTCATGCTCTCGAACTCGGTGCCTTTTTGCAGGTTGTTCAGGTTCACCACATAAGCGTTGTGGTGCTTGCCATGGTGGAACTCCAGGGTTTCCTGGCTGTAGTGGGGGGCCAGCGCGTCGATCGCGTAAGGCAGTGCGGGCAAGGTGTGTTCCATGGTGTCCTCTTGTGGGTTGTGTTGGATTGAACCAGCGCATTTTAGGGGAGCGCAATGCCCCTTGCGGTTTGCGGGGTCACTGAGGCTGTATCGGGGCATTCGGTCAGGTCGGGGCCGGGACTCCTCATGCTGGGGTACCAGAAATCGTCGCCCCGGCCCTGCCCTGACCGAACGCTGTGGTGGCTCAGCCTTTGACCGTCAACGGCACCACGCCGTCAGACAGGGTGGCCTGAACGCTCTGCCCGGGCTGGAACTGCGCCGCCTGGGTCAGGGCGTGGCCCTGGTCATCACTCAACCAGGCGTAACCACGCTCCAGCACGCGGTGCGGGTCCACCGACGACAGGCGGAGCGCCAGGCGCTCCAGCTGTTCGCTGCGCTGGCGGGTTTGCTGGCCCCGGCTGAAATCCAGCCGGTCTTGCTGGCGCTCCAGGCGGTGGCGGCTGCCCGTCACCTGATTTTGGGTGCCCGCCTGCAGGCGGTGTGCCAGGCGGTCCAGCCACTGGGTGTGCTGTCCCAGCAAGGCCTGCGGACGGCTCAGGCGGGTGGCGACGGCATTCAGGCGCTGGGTCTGACGCTCTTGCTGGCGGGCCAAACCCACACTGAAACGCGAGGCCAGGCTGTCCAACTGCTGGGCTTGGCGGTCTTGCTGGCGCAGCAGGCCCCGCGTCAGGCGGTGTTCCAGCACCGACAAGGCCTGCAGGCCCACACCCCGGTCGGTGGCGGCCATTTCGGCAGC
>JAGWTL010000418.1 GCA_028869035.1 Burkholderiales bacterium
ACCCTGAACCGTCCCAAGCAGCTCAATGCGCTGAACGACCAGTTGATGGACGAGCTGGGCGCAGCGCTCAAGGCCTTTGATGCCGACGCGGCCATAGGCTGCATGGTCATCACCGGCAGCGAGAAAGCCTTTGCCGCTGGCGCCGACATCGGCGCCATGGCCAGCTACAGCTTCGCCGACGTCTACAAGGGCGACTACATCACACGCAACTGGGAAACCCTGCGCAGCATCCGCAAGCCGGTCATCGCCGCCGTCAGCGGTTTTGCCCTGGGGGGCGGCTGCGAGATGGCCATGATGTGCGACTTCATCATCGCCGCCGACAACGCCCGCTTCGGCCAGCCCGAGATCAAGCTCGGCGTGATCCCCGGCGCCGGCGGCACGCAGCGACTGCCGCGCGCCGTGGGCAAGGCCAAGGCCATGGACATGACGCTGACCGGGCGCATGATGGACGCGGCAGAGGCCGAGCGCGCAGGCCTGGTCAGCCGGGTCGTGGCGCTGGACAAGCTGATGGAGGAAACGCTGGCGGCCGCCCTGATGATCTGCGATTACTCGCAGGTGGCCGTGATGGCCGCCAAGGAGGCCGTGAACCGCGCCTTCGAGGGCTCGCTCAACGATGGCGTCATGTTCGAGCGGCGCCTGTTCCACGCCCTCTTTGCCACGGCCGACCAGAAGGAAGGCATGGACGCGTTTGTCAACAAGCGCAAGCCCGTTTTCCGGAATTGCTGAGGCGGCAAAAAACGCTATAATTTGCCCCGTCGGTGATATAGCTCAGTTGGTTAGAGCGCAGCATTCATAATGCTGATGTCGGTGGTTCAAATCCACCTATCACCACCAGAATTACCCCCAAAGCCACTGCCCGTGTACAGTGGCTTTTTTGTTGCGACGTCATCCTTTCAGCCTCTGGATAAACACCATGAACCGCTGTTCAACATTGCCTTCGTTCCATCTCCGATGTGTCCTCCTGGCCCTCGCCTTCGGTGGGCACCTGGTCACGGCCAGCGCCTCGGCCCAGACGACCGAGCCCCAGCGCATCCCCCCGATCTCCGCCAAGGCCCAGCGCGGCGTGCTGCGCGTCGTGGCGCCGCCCGATGTCCTGGTGGACGGCCAACCGGCGCGCCTGGCGCCCGGCGCGCGCATCCGCGACCGCAACAACCTGATGGTCGTCTCGGGCGCGCTGCTCGGACAGGATCTGGTGGTGCGCTACACACGCGATCCGCTGGGGCTGGTGCACGAGGTCTGGGTCCTCACGGCCAGCGAGGCCGCCGCCGGCATGCCGGCCCAGCCGGCCCCTGCGCCGTACTGACCCTTCTTGCCCGCCGTCGCGGATAGACGGCGGCCGCCATGCCACCCGTCGCAGCGCACTCATTCAGGAGCTCACCATGAGCAAAAAAGTTTTCATCAAGACCTTTGGCTGTCAGATGAACGAGTACGACTCGGACAAGATGGCCGACGTCCTGGGCGCCGCCCAGGGTTATGAACCCACACAGGACGTGGAGGAAGCCGACCTGATCCTCTTCAACACCTGCTCGGTGCGCGAAAAGGCGCAGGAGAAGGTGTTCTCCGACCTGGGTCGTGTGCAGCACCTGAAAAAGAAGGGCGTGAAGATAGGCGTGGGCGGTTGTGTCGCCAGCCAGGAAGGCGCCGAGATCATCCGCCGCGCGCCCTATGTGGACGTGGTCTTCGGCCCGCAGACCCTGCACCGCCTGCCCGAGTTGCTGAACGCACGTGAAGCACAGAACCGGCCGCAGGTGGACATCAGCTTCCCCGAGATCGAGAAATTCGATCACCTGCCACCGGCCAAGGTGGAAGGTGCCACCGCCTTTGTCAGCATCATGGAGGGCTGCTCCAAGTACTGCAGCTACTG
>JAGWTL010000094.1 GCA_028869035.1 Burkholderiales bacterium
GCGCGCCATGCGGCTTCGGCCGCGGCCACGACCTCGCGCGGATGCAGCAGCTTGAGGTTGAGGGCGGCGGAGAGGTGGGCGTGGTACAGCCAGGGCTCGCCCGGCCAGATCGCGTCCTGCCAGTGGCCGAAATCAGCCAGGCGTTGCGTGATGAAGTCTTCCAAGGCTTGCAGGGCCTGCGCGCGCGTGACCGGCCAGGCAAAGCTCTCCAGCGAGCCGGGGTGATGGGCAAAGCGCTGCTGCACCAGGACCATGAGCTCGCGCGTGATCGCGTCGGGCTCGAAGTGGCTGCGCGGCGGCACGAAACCCGGGCCCTGGGGGCCGAAGGCCTGGCGGTTGTCGGCGTCGAAGTTCCACTGGCCGCCGGCGGGCCGGTCCCCGTCCATCAGCACCTGGTGTTTGCGGCGCTGCTCGCGGTAGAAATACTCCATGCGCAGGCTCTTGCGGCCTTGGGCGTGGGCGGCGAATTCGCGCACCGTGGTGTAGAAATGCCGGTCGTCGCGGATCTCCAGGGGGATGCCGGCGGCCGCTGCCGTGGCTTGCAGGGCCTTGAGCACGCGCCAGTCGCCCGGCGCCGTCAGGATCAACTGCCGGGGCTGCAAAGTGGCCAGGTCGTGCGCCAGCTGGGCCGCCAGGCTGCCCCGGTTGCCGGCGTCGTCCAGCCGGACGTAGTGCAGCGGCCGACCCGCCTGTCCCAGCGCCTGCGCGAAATGGCGCATGGCGCTCAAGAAAAGCACGGTGCGGGCCTTGCCCGAGGGGATGTGGGTGGACTCCTCGGCCACCTCGGCCATCCAGACGCGGTCCTGCGCGGGATCGAAGCCGTCGAAGGCGGCGGCCTGCGGGTCCAGCTGGTCACCCAGCACGAGCACGAGGGAGCGCAGCGCGCTCATGGGGCGGGTCGGGCGCGACGGCAGGCTTGCGAGCAGTACTTGACCTGCTCCCAGTTCTTCGCCCATTTCTTGCGCCAGCTCATGGGGCGGCCGCAGACGCTGCAGGGTTTGCCGGGCAGGGACTGCTTGTTGCCTTTGAAGTCTTTGGACGGGGTCATGGCCTGCGGGGTGGGGACGCGCAGAGTCGACTGTAGCGTCCCCCCTGCTTCTGTGCTGCCGTCGCCCGCATGACCCCTTGGCGCTGTCGGTGACCCTGCGGGCCGGGAATGCGGCAGGAATACCGGCTTTCGGGACTTATTCCCATCGTAGACAGGGGCGCGAGCAGGCAACTCGATTAACATGTTCCGATACCCAAGGGCAGCAGGCAGGGACAGGAACGTCAGGCCGGTCCAGGCCAGCGGCCCGTCAATACATGTTCGATGGATTCTGAAGACGACAAGGCGGAGATCACCCGACTGCGCGCGCAGCTGCGTGAGGCAGAACTGCGCCTGCAGCAGCGTGAGCGTGACTGGACCCTGCTGGAAAGCCAGCGTCGCCGTTCCGAGCAGATGTTCATCGCGGCTTTCGACGAAAGCCCCGAGGCCATCGGCCTGTCCCGCCTGAGCGATGGCCTGATCGTCGATGTGAACAAGGAGTGGCTGGTCGTCACCGGTTACACGCGCGAGGAAGTGATCGGCCACTCGGTGGTGGAGATCGGGCACTGGCCGGACACGGCCAGCCGCGAGGCCGCCATGGCCGAGCTGCGTATCAGCGGCCGCCTGTGCGACCGGGAGGTCATCCTCAGCCTCAAGGACAAGCGCAAGCGCCTGGTGCGTCTGAGCGGAACGCTGATCGAGGTGGATGGTGAGAAGCACATCCTGATGTACATCAAGGACATCACCGCCCAACGCATGGCCGAGGAGTCGGTGCGCTCTGGCGAGCTGGCCCTGGCGCTGGCCAATGACAAGCTCAGCCAGCAGCTGGCGCTGCATGAATTGACCGAGCGGCTGGCTGGCGTCGGCTACTGGATTGCCTCGGCCGATGGCCAGAGGATCGTCTGGTCCAAGGGGCTGAGGATGATCCGGGGGCTGGACCCGGACAACGCCCCGCCCATGACGAGCCGGCAGGCCCGCAGCTCCATCCATCCTGACGACCTGGCCCGCTTCATCGACGAACGCAGCAAGATGCGGGGGGTTCCTTTCGAGTACCGCGCGTTTCGCGCCGACGGCGCCGAGGTCTGGCTGCGTTCCAGCCTGCACCGCCAGATCAACAGCCGGGGTGAACCGATCGAATTCGGCGTGGTCCAGGACATCACGGCCGAGCGCCGGATCAACCGCGACCTGCAGGAGAAGCTGGAGTTCATCGAAAAGCTCACCAGCCGCGTTCCCGATGTGCTGTTCCAGTACCAGTACCACAAGGACGGACGGATCACCTTTCCCTTCCTCAACGAAAGTGTGCGCACCCAGTTCGGCCTGGATCCGGAGATGGTTCGACGGGACGGTCGCAAGCTGCTGGCGGCCATCTACCCCGAGGACATCCCGGCCCTGTACGATTCCATGCGCGAGGCCCACAGTGACGGTGCGACCTGGCAGCACGAGTTCCGCGTCCGCGCCGCCGATGGCGGCACCCACTGGATGAGGGGCAACGCCATCACCGTGCGCGAATCCGATGGCGAACTGTCCTCCTACGGCGTCATGCGCGAGTTTACCCAGCGCAAGATCGCCGAGACCCAGCTGGAGGAGAGCGAGGCCCGCTTTCGCAGCCTGACCGATCTTTCGTCCGACTGGTATTGGGAGATCGACGAGGATTTCCGATTCACCAGTTTCGTCGGCTACCGTGACGGCAAGTCCATCCTGACCCAGGAAGACAGCCTGGGCAAGACGCGCTGGGAACTCGGTGCGCTGAACCTGGGCCCGGAGGACTGGGACGCACACCGCCGTGTGCTCGAATCGCACCAGCCCTTCCGTGACCTGGAACTGCAGCGCCTCGACGCCGAAGGCCAGCCTTACTGGGTGGCCGTCAGCGGCGCCCCCATCATCGACGACAAGGGGCGGTTCCGCGGCTACCGCGGCATCGGGCGTGACATCAGCAAACGCAAACGCGCCGAGGACGAGACCCAGCGTCTGGCTTTCTACGACACCCTGACCGGCCTGCCCAATCGCCGTCTGCTGATGGACCGGCTTTCGCATGCGCAGGTCACCAGCGCGCGTAATCGCCGTTACGGCGGCCTGTTCTTCATCGACCTGGACAATTTCAAGGACCTCAACGACACGCTGGGCCACGACGTCGGCGATCTGCTGCTCGAACAGGTGGCTTTGCGCCTGGTTTCCTGTCTGCGCGAGGGCGACACGGCCGCACGTTTCGGCGGCGACGAGTTTGTGGTGATGCTGGAAGACCTCAGCGAGAACGACGCCGATGCTGCGCGCCAGGCCGAGCTGGTGGCCGAGAAGATCCTCGCCCGCCTCAACGCCCCCTATGAGCTGGTGGGACGCCAGCACAACAGCTCACCCAGCATCGGCATCACGCTGTTCTGCGGCGCGGTGCTGGGTGTGGACGAGTTGCTCAAGCGCGCCGACGTGGCCATGTACCAGGCCAAGGCGGCCGGGCGCAACACGCTGCGCTTCTTCGATCCTGGCATGCAGGCCGCCGTGCTCGCGCGCGCCGCGCTCGACACCGACCTGCGCATGGGTCTGCAGCGCGAGGAGCTGCTGTTGCATTACCAGCCGGTGGTGGATGGGCGCAACCGCATCGTCGGTTACGAAGCGCTGCTGCGCTGGCGCCATCCGGGGCGCGGCATGGTGTCACCCGGTGAATTCATCGGCCTGGCCGAGCAGACCGGCCTGATTCTGTCGATCGGCCAGTGGGTGCTGCGCACGGCCTGCCGCCAGCTGGTGGCCTGGTCCGCGCAGCCGGTCACCCGCAAGCTGAGCCTGGCGGTCAACGTCAGCGCGCGCCAGTTCCGTCAGGCCGATTTCGTGAACCAGGTGCAGGCCGTGCTGGACGAAACCGGGGTCGACCCGCAGTACCTGAAGCTGGAGCTGACCGAGAGCGTGTTGATCAGCGACGTGGAAGACGCCATCCGCAAGATGGGTGCCTTGCGTGAGCGTGGCGTGCGTTTTGCGCTGGACGACTTCGGTACGGGCTACTCATCGCTGAGTTATCTCAAGCGCCTGCCGCTGGACCAGCTCAAGATCGACCAGAGTTTCGTGCGCGACGTGCTGACCGATCCCAACGACGCGGCCATCGTGCGCACCATCCTGGCCCTGGCGCAGAGCATGGACCTGCAGGCCGTGGCCGAGGGCGTGGAGACCGAGGGCCAGCGGCAGTTCCTGCTGGACAGCGGCTGCATGGTGTTCCAGGGTTACCTCTTCGGTTGCCCCGGGCCCTTGGGCCACACCGTCATCCCCGCTTAGGGTTCCCCTCTGAATCCGTTCGCCCTGAGCTTGTCGAAGGGCTCGCCGGGGCTTCGACAGGCTCGGCCCGAACGGATATCGTCGAGCTCGATCAGGTTTTTATTCGAAAGCGCCCTGGTCACGCTCGTCGCCGTTGGCCGACGGCAGGCTGAGCTTGTCGGCGTTCTGGCGCGCCTCGGCCTTCTCGCCAGCGCCGGCGAACTTGCTGTACTTGTGCAGCAGGGGCACGAGCTGGCCGTAGATGCGCGGGGCGCCGGCCAGGCATTCCTTCTGTTCCAGGAAGTCGGATTCACCGGTGAAGTTGCCGACCAGGCCACCGGCCTCGGTGACCAGCAGGGAGCCGGCGGCCACGTCCCAGGGGCTCAGGCCGGTCTCGAAGAAGCCGTCGGTGAAACCGGCGGCCACATAGGCCAGGTCCAGCGCGGCCGCACCCGGGCGGCGCAGGCCGGCGGTGCGCTGCATGACGTCGCTCATCATGGCCAGGTAGGCCGGGAAGTTGTCGCCCTGGCGGAAGGGGAAACCGGTGGAGATCAGGCACTGCGAGAGCTGGGTGCGCTTGCTTACGCGGATGCGGCGCTCGTTCATGTAGGCGCCGCGGCCCTTGGTGGCCGTGAAGAGGTCGTTGCGCGAGGGGTCGTAGATGACGGCCTGCTCGACCTTGCCCTTGACGGCCAGCGCGATGCTCACGCAATAGACCGGGAAGCCGTGGATGAAGTTGGTGGTGCCGTCCAGCGGGTCGATGATCCAGACGTGGTCGGAATCCTGGGCGCCGCGTGTGCGGCCGGTTTCCTCGCCCCAGATGGCGTGGCCCGGGTAGGCGGTGAGCAGGGTCTCGATGATGGCCTCTTCGCTGGCGTGGTCCACCTCGGTCACAAAGTCGTTCACCTGCTTCTGCGAGACGCGCACGGCCTCGACGTCGAGCGCAGCGCGGTTGATGATGGCGCCGGCGGCGCGGGCGGCCTTGATGGCCACGTTGAGCATGGGGTGCAGATTGGGGGACGACATAAATTGTGGAGGCGTTGGGGGCGTAGCCGGTGGCGCTGCCCTGGAAGCTGAAGAGCGGGAAAGCCGGTCCGGCGATGCGGGCGGCGACAATAGGGCCAGATTTTACCCGCAGTGCCCGTTTTCCATGCCAACCAGCCCCCCAACCCCCGCATTTCGCACCCGTTTCGTGCTGATCCAGACCAGCCACGCCGGCAATGTGGGCGCCGCGGCCCGTGCCATCAAGGTCATGGGTTTCGACGAGCTGGTGCTGGTGGCGCCGCGCTGGGCCAATGTGCTGCGGCGCGAGGAAACCATCCAGCGCGCCAGCGGGGCGCTGGACGTGCTGGAAAACGCCCGCATCGTCGAGACCCTGGACGAGGCGCTGGAAGGCATGACCCATCTGTGCGCCACCGCCATGACCCCGCGCGACTTCGGCCCGCCCACCCGTGCGCCGCGTGAGCACTTCGCCCAGCTGGTGCGGACGGCCACGCCGGAAACGGGAACGCAGGGCCTGGCCTTCCTCTTCGGCTCCGAACGCTTCGGCATGCGCAACGAGGACGTCTACCGCTGCCATGTGGCCCTGAGCATTCCGACCAATCCGAAGTTCGGTTCGCTCAACCTGGCCTCGGCCCTGCAGGTCATTGCCTATGAATGGCGTCTGGCCTTGGGCGGGTTTGCCCATTCCGTTCGCCCTGAATCGATTTCCGTTCGGGCTGAGCCTGTCGAAGCCCTTACGAGCCCTTCGACAAGCTCAGGGCGAGCGGGGTCAGGCTCAGCCCGAACGGAGAAGGTGCGCGCCGACGCGCCCCAGGTGGCCGGGATGCTGGCGCACCTGGAGGAAGCCCTGGTGGCCGTGAATTTCCTCGACCCCGAGGCCCCCAAGAAGCTCATGCCGCGCCTCAACAGCCTCTTCAACCGTGCGGACCTGACACAGGAGGAAATCCATATCCTCAGAGGTGTCGCCAAAGCCATGCTGGAAACAGCGTCTCGGGCCAAGCGATAAACTGCCAGCATGTTTTCTCGTCTTCGTTCCGACATCCAGTGCATCCTCGACCGCGATCCGGCCGCCCGCAGCGCCTGGGAGGTGCTGACGTGCTATCCCGGCCTGCACGCCATCGTGATGCACCGCTGGGGCCACTGGTGCTGGACCCACGGCCTCAAGTGGCTGGGGCGTTTCATCTCGCACATCGGCCGCTGGTTCACGGGCATCGAGATCCACCCGGGCGCGAAGATCGGTCAGCGTGTTTTCATCGACCACGGCATGGGTGTGGTGATCGGCGAGACCGCCGAGGTGGGCGACGGTTGCACCATCTACCACGGCGTCACGCTGGGCGGCACCTCGCTCTACAAGGGCACCAAGCGCCACCCCACGTTGGGCAAGGATGTGGTGGTGAGCGCCGGCGCCAAGGTGCTGGGCGGCTTCGAGGTGGGTGACGGCGCCAAGATCGGCAGCAATGCGGTGGTGATCAAGCCGGTGCCGGCCGGCGCCACGGCCGTGGGCATTCCGGCGCGCATCATCCCCTCCAAGGCCGGAGAGAGCGCCGACGTGACCGCGCCGGAGAAGAAGTTCACGGCCTATGGGATCACGCAGGAGGACGATCCACTGAGCCAGGCCATGAAGGGCCTGATCGACAACGCGGGCTCGCAGGAGCACCAGATCGCCCTGCTGTGGCAGGCCATCGAAAAACTCTCCTCGGGCAAGCCACCGTCCGACTGCGTTCCCGGCGACGCTGCGCGCACTGAGCTGTTCGAAAAAGACAAGCTCAACCAGCTGGTTGGCAAGTAAACTCGCTCAGCGCGGCGCGCGTGCGCCCAGCACGTTGACCGCCAGCCCGCCCATCACCAGCGCCGCGGCGCCCAGCTTCCACGCCTGCAGCGGCTCCCCCAGCATCAGGGCTGAGGCCCCCATGCCGAAAAGGGGGATCAGCAGCGCCATGGGGGTGATGGTGGCAGCCGGGTGGCGCGCCAGCAGCCAGCCCCAGGCGCCGAAGCCGAACAGGGTATTGCCCAGCGCCTGCCAGACGACGGCGGCCCAGGCGGCCAGGCCGGCGCGCGGTAGCGCTTCGGTGAGGCCGGCCGGCCCTTCGAGCCACAAGCTCAGCACCAGCAGCGGTGGGACGGCAAAGACCGAACTCCAGACCATGAAACCCAGCATGTCGACTTTGCCGATGCTGCGTGCGAGTACGTTGCCGCAGGCCCAGCACAGAGCGCTGCCCAGGGCCAGGACCAGGCCCAGCGGCGTGACGTCCGTGTGGGTCTGGTGGAAGCTCTGCCAGGCGATCAGCGCAAAACCCAGCGTAGCCAGCGCCAGGCCGCCGAACTGCAGACGCGGCATGCGCTCGTGCTGCAGCCAGGCCACCAGCAGCAGCGTCATGAAGACCTGCGACTGCATCAGCAGCGAGGCCAGGCCGGGCGATACATCGTTGCGCATGGCCAGGAAGAGCAGGCCGAACATGAAGCCGATGAAAACCCCGTAGCTCACCAGATAGCGCCAGGCCACGGCCGGTCGCTTGATGAACAACAGCCAGGGCAGGGCGCTGAGCAGGAAGCGCATGGTGGCCAGCAGCAGCGGCGGCAGCTCGGTCAGGCCGAACTTGATGACCACGAAATTGGTGCCCCACACCGCGACCACGGCCAGGGCGAGCAGGAGGTGTGTGAGAGGCAAGGGTGGGGGGCTGAGGTGGTCACGGGCGGCGGGCCCGTGCGCAGGCCCACCGCTTCAGTTCAACACCGATTGTGCCACCCAGGCATAGAGTGGAATGCCCGCCAGGATGTTGAGCGGGAAGGTCACGCCCAGGGACATGCCGAAGTACAGCGCGGGCTGGGCCTCGGGGATGGCATGGCGCAGCACGGCGGGCACGGCGATATAGGACGCGCTGGCCGCCAGCACCATGAGCAGGATGGTGTCGCCCAGGGGCACGGCCAGCGCCGTGGCCAGCGCCAGGGCCAGGCCCGCATGCACCAGCGGCGCCAGCAGGGCGTAGGCGATCAGCCAGGGCGAGTGCTGGCGCAGCGGGCCGAGGTTGCGCGCGGTCAGCAGGCCCATGTCGAGCAGGAAGAAGGCCAGCATGCCCTTGAACAGGTCACCCGAGAAAGGCTGCATGGCCGCCTTGCCGCTCTCGCCCGTGAGCATGCCGATCAGCATGGCGCCGAGCAGCAGCAGCTGGGCGCCGTCGGTGAGGGACTCGCGCAGGAGGGGGCCGATGCCCGCCGGCTGCGGTGGCGTCAGGGCGGCGGCGCCATGGGGCAAGGGGAGCACGCCGACGCCCGCATGGCGCCGCTGGGCATTGGCCAGCAGCACCGCCAGCACGATGGCGGGTGACTCCATCAGCGCCATGGCCGCGGCCATGTAACCGCCGTAGCCGATCTGCTGGTTGTCGAGGAACTGGGTGGCGGTGACAAAGGTCACCGCGCTGACCGAGCCGTAGGTGGCGGCCAGCGCGGCGGCATCGAAGGGCGAGGCCAGGCGCCGCAGCAGGCGGTGGCCCAGCAGGGGCACGAGCACGGCCAGCAGCACGGCGCAGGCCAGGCTGGTGACCACCTCGGCCGTCAGGCCCGACTGCGAGAGTGCAAAACCGCCCTTGAGGCCCAGTGCCATGAGCAGGTAGAGCGAGAGGAAGCGCGTGATCGGCGCGGGGATCTCCAGATTGGACTTCACCGTGCCGGCGAGCATGCCGAACACGAAGAACAGGATG
Source organism: Burkholderiales bacterium (assembly GCA_028869035.1). Taxonomy (GTDB): domain Bacteria; phylum Pseudomonadota; class Gammaproteobacteria; order Burkholderiales; family Burkholderiaceae_C; genus Hylemonella. Next base: position 8,962 of record JAGWTL010000094.1, read on the forward strand.
GCGGGGTCAAGCAGGTTGTGCATCGAAGGTCTCCAGACCGCGCAATGATGGGGGCGCCGGTGCACAAAGTAAAATCGATATTCAAGCACTTATCCATAGAGTTTTATCTATGAACGTAACCTTTCGCCAGCTGCGCCTCTTCCTGGCGCTGGCCGAAACCGGCAGCGTCAGCGGCGCGGCGCGCGCGATGCATGTGACGCAGCCCACCGCCTCCATGCAGCTGCGCGAAATCAGCGAGGCCGTGGGCCTGCCGCTCTACGAGGTGGTGGCGCGCCGCGTGCACCTGACCCAGGCCGGACTGGAGCTGGCGCGTACGGCGCGGCGCATGGCCACCGAGTGGGAGGCTTTCGGCCAGACCATCGACGGCCTCAAGGGGCTGACGCGCGGCCGGCTCAAGGTGGCGGTGGTGAGCACGGCCAAGTACTTCATCCCGCGCCTGCTCGGCCACTTCTGCAGCCACCACCCCGACGTCGAGATCTCGCTGGAGGTGCTCAACCGCGACGGCGTGGTCAGCCGCCTGCGCGAGAACCTGGACGATCTCTACATCATGTCGCGGCCGCCGGCCGAGCTGGAGCTCGAAGATCAGGTCTTCCTGCCCAATCCGCTGGTGCTGATCGCTGCGACCTCGCATCCGCTGGCGCGCCGGCGCAGACTGCAGCTGCAGG
>JAGWTL010000095.1 GCA_028869035.1 Burkholderiales bacterium
GTGGCTTCCATGTCCTCGCGCACGCTGAGCAACTTGCCGAGCATGATGTGCAGCGAGTTGGACAGCACGCGGACTTCGGCGCTGCTGCGCAGGACGGGGAGCTTGTTCTCCGTGTGCTCGGCCCGCACGGCTTGCACCGAGGCCGTGATGCTGCGCAGGTCGGCGCTGATGCGACCGGAGACGAACCAGGTCATCAGGCCGCCCATCAGTGCCACGCCCAGGCCCAGCGCGAGGGCCTCGAGCAAGGCCGCGTCAGCATCGGCGTAGGCGATGTTTTCGGGCAGGCGGGCCACGATATGCCAGCCCAGGTCGCTGGCGGCGTTCAGGGCCTGCAGCCGGGCCACCGTGGTGAGGTAGGACAGCTCATCCTGCCAGGCCACCACATGCGCCGGCAAGCCCTGGCCCCGGCCTTTGGGGCCGTAGTTTTCGTCCGTGTTGCTGGGCGCGAAAGGCAGGCGCTGGCCGGCGGCACGCAACTTGGGCAGCAGGCCGTTGGGCGCGTAGATCAGCTCGCCCGCGCGGTCGAAGACGAAGAACTGTAGCTGGAACCGCGCCGATTGGGGTGGCTGCAGCACGTCGATGACCTGGCGCAGCCAGTCCCAGCGCGCATGCACGCCGAGCACACCCAGCGTGCGTTGGCCGCTGCGGATAGGCGCGGAAAAGTCGAGATAACGCGGAGCTTCGCCGCTGGCTGGCGCGGGCAGGCGGCGGTTGAGCGCCGCGACCTCATGCACGTCGCCGACATAGAGCGCCTTGCTGCCCTGGCGGTGCCAGGCTTGGTCGCTCACATCCAGCCCCAGCAGCAGGTCGTCGTTGGCATTGCGCACGATGCCGCCGGTGTCGGCCACGCCGACCCAGGCGAAATCCGGGCGCATGGCGCTCAGGCGGTTCAGGGTGAGCTTGCTGCGGCCCGAACTCAGACCGTCCCCCCAGAGGACCGGGGCATCCGCGACGACCAGGACCTCGGTGCTGATCTGGTGCAGATCGTTGGCAATGATGCGCGCCAGGTTGTCCGTCATGACGAACAGCGTCAGGCTGGCATCGGCCTCAATGCGTTTGCGGGTGCGGTCGCCCAGCAGCAGCGACAGCAGCACGACCGTGACGACCAGCAGGGCCGTGAAGACGGCGGCAATCTGGGTCCGCAGGCTGAGCGTGGCCATCGGGTTGCGCATGACGGAACCATACTATGCCCCCCGTTTTCTGCCTAGCGAGAGCCGAGGTTGACCGGTGTGGCCTTCACTTTCAGTATCCTGCTCGGTCCCTGGATATCAGGGATAATACGGGTCTGCCCAAATTTCGGGCACAAGAGCCGGTCTGGAACGGGCTCGAACGCAGGCCGTCGCGTCGACGGCAATCTTTCCCGAGACCCGATGACTCCTGATTCCCCCGAAGCCATACCCCAGCGTTATGCCGACCTGACCCTGGCCGAGCCCCTGCGGCGTGCCGTGGCCGACATGGGCTATGAGTTCATGACCCCGATCCAGGCCCAGGCCATCCCCGTGGTGCTGCAGGGCCGTGACGTCATGGGCGCCGCCCAGACCGGAACCGGCAAGACCGCCGCCTTTTCGCTGCCCCTGCTGCAGCGCCTGCTGAAACACGAAAACAGCTCCACCTCCCCGGCCCGCCACCCCGTGCGCGCCCTGGTGCTGCTGCCCACGCGCGAGCTGGCCGACCAGGTGGCCCAGCAGGTCAAGCTCTACGCCAAGTACACCAATCTGCGCAGCACCGTGGTCTTCGGCGGCATGGACATGAAGCCGCAGACGATCGAGCTCAAGAAGGGTGTCGAGGTGCTGGTGGCCACGCCGGGCCGCCTGCTGGACCACATCGAGGCCAAGAACGCCGTGCTCAACCAGGTTGAGTACGTGGTGCTGGACGAGGCCGACCGCATGCTGGACATCGGTTTCCTGCCGGACCTGCAGCGCATCCTGTCCTACCTGCCCAAACAACGCACCACGCTGCTGTTCAGCGCCACCTTCTCGCCCGAGATCAAGCGCCTGGCCGGCAGCTATCTGCAAAACCCGGTGACCATCGAGGTCGCGCGCTCCAACGCCACGGCCTCCACCGTCGAGCAGCATTTCTACAGCGTGGGCGAGGACGACAAGCGCCACGCCCTGCACCAGATCCTGCGTACACGCGGCATGAAGCAGGCTTTTGTCTTCGTCAACAGCAAGCTGGGCTGCGCCCGCCTGGCGCGTTCGCTGGAGCGCGAGGGCCTCAAGACCACGGCGCTGCACGGCGACAAGAGCCAGGACGAGCGCCTGAAGGCGCTGGACGCCTTCAAGAAGGGCGAAGTCGATCTGCTGGTCTGCACCGACGTGGCCGCGCGCGGCCTGGACATCAAGGACGTGCCGGCGGTGTTCAACTTCGACGTGCCTTTCAACGCCGAAGACTATGTGCACCGCATCGGCCGCACGGGCCGTGCCGGCGCCTCGGGCCTGGCGGTGAGTTTCGTCTCGCCCAAGGACGCCCGCCTGGTGGCCGACATCGAGAAGCTGATCAAGACCAGGATCGAGCTGGAGCCCGTCGAGTACGACGAGGACAAACCAGACATCCGCCGCCAGGGCCGTTTCAACGAAGGCCGGCGCCTGTACGAGCAGACCGAAGAACGCATCGAGCCCCGCAGTGAGCGCCGTTCCGCCCCGCGCGAGAGCCGTCGCCCGTCCGCACCGCCGCAGGATCCCTTCTTCAACCAGCCCTACGAAAGCACGCAGGCTGCGGCCGAGCCGGCGCCGTGGGAGGCCGTGGCCAAGCCGGCCGGCCGTGTGGTGTCGGCCAATATCCGGCCCAAGCGCAAGGTGGCGGCGCTGTTCAACAAGACCGAATAAGGCGGGCCCCCACGCTCCCTCGCTGCGTGTAGCTCGCTGCCCCCCGAGGGGGCCGTCGTCGCCTTGGGGCGGCCCTGCGGCGACGGGACCTCAAACCCCATGCAAGCCGGGCGTTTGTGCGGCCTCGCATTTCACCTGGATCAGTTCGTGCGCGCGGGCCGGTCCCAGGCGGACCGCACTGAGACAACCGCCCCAGACGCAGCCCGTGTCCAGCGCCAGCACATCGGGCCGGTTCAGCCAGCCCAGCGTGGACCAGTGGCCGAAGGCCACGGTGACATCGGCCGTCTGCCGCCCTGGCGCCTCGAACCAGGGCATGTAGCCTGACGGCGCGGCGTTCGCACCCTCCTTGGTGGCGAACTCCATCTTCCCTTCAGCGGTGCAGAAGCGCAGCCGCGTCAGCGCATTGACGATCACGCGCAGTCGCGCGTCACCGTGCAAACTGTCATCCCAGCGCGCCGGTTCGTTGCCGTACATGCGACGCAGGAAATCGGGCAGCTCGGGACCGCGCAGCACGGTTTCCAACTCAGCCGCCAAAGCTATTGTTTTTGTGGCATCCCAGGAGGGCAGCACACCGGCGTGCACCATCAGGATCTCCTCGCCGGCGAAGGTCTCCCGCAGCGCCAGGTGCTGGCGGCGCAGCCAGTCCAGCAGGGCAGGGCGGTCGGGGGCTTGCAGCACGTCGGTGATCGTGTCGCTGCGGTGCGGCGGCCGCACGCCGTGGGCGATGGCCAGCAGGTGCAGGTCGTGGTTGCCCAGCAGGCACCTCGCGGCCCCGTCATGGCCCATGAGGCGGCGCAAGACGCCGGCCGAATCCGGCCCGCGGTTGACCAGATCGCCCAGCAGGTAGAGGGTGTCGCGGCTGGGTGAGAAGGCGATCTCCTCCAGCAGGCGCTGCAGGGCGGCGTCGCAGCCCTGCACGTCGCCGATCAGGTATTGGGCCATGGGGTGTTTCCGGGGAGTTACAGGAATTTTCGCATTCCGTCTGCTGCCCCTGTTCCGGGCCCGACGGCTGCATTAGACTGCCAAGGGTGTGCGCTGCTGCCTGGGCCTCAGGCCGGCCGTGCGCCCGCAGAGTGACCACAACACAGAGGGCGACATGAAACACGCGGCGTTTTGGCGTCAGCACTGGCTGGCCGGGCTGCTGGTGGTCTCGGCGTGGCCTTTTTCTGGCCGCGGGCGCAGACTTGATGTAAAGCCTGAAGCGCAAGGCGGCGCCAAGGTCGTGGGCCATACCGCGCTGTTCACCGAATCCCAGGTCGAGGCCCCGGCCAGGCAAGCCGAGGCGCGTTACGCCATTGGGGCTGCACTGGTCGAGGCGTTGCGCCAGTGCGCGGCGATCCCGGGCACGGGACCGGCCTGGTCCGACACGGTGCCGGGAGAGCCGGAGCAGGGGGAAGGTACAGTCCAGTGATCACTACCTTGTTACGGGATCCATGGACTTCTTGCTGATCGCCCTGCTGATCTTTCTCAACGGCCTGTTTGCCATGTCCGAGCTGGCGCTGGCCGCCAGCCGCAAGGTGCGCCTGCTGGCCATGGCCGAGGCCGGTGACGGTGGCGCCCAGACCGCCCTGGAGCTGCTGGACAAGCCCAACCAGTTCCTGTCCACGGTGCAGGTGGGCATCACCTCCATCGGTGTGCTCAACGGCATCGTCGGCGAAGCCGCCTTCAGCATCGACCTGGCGGTCTGGCTGGAGGAGATGGGGGTCACCGAGCGCGCGGCCGGCATCACGGCCACGGCCCTGGTGGTGGCCATCATCACCTTCCTCACCATCATCTTCGGCGAGCTGGTGCCCAAACGCATCGGCCAGCTGTATCCCGAGACCGTGGCGCGCTGGATGTCGCGCCCCATGCACTGGCTGGCGATTGCGGCCAAGCCCTTCGTCAAGCTGCTGGCGGCCTGCACCCAGGGCGTGCTCACGCTGCTGCGCATCCCCACCGACGTCACGCGCAGCATGACCGAAGAGGAGATCCGCCACAGCCTGGAAGAGGGGGTGGATGCCGGCGTGATCGAGCAGCAGGAGCACCAGATGGTGCGCAATGTGTTCCGCCTGGACGACCGGCCGCTGACCTCGCTGATGGTGCCGCGCGCCGCCATCGACTGGCTGGACGCGGGCCTGAGCGTGGCCCAATGCCTGCAGCATGTGGGCGCGGCTGGCCAGACCGGCGCGCATTCCTGGTACCCGGTCTGCCGCGGCTCGCTCGACGACGTGGTGGGTGTGGTCAGTGTGGGTCAACTGCTGGCCTTGAGGCTGACGACCGAAGGGGCCATCGAGCCCCATGCGCTGCCCGCTGTCTTCGTGCCCGAGACGCTCACGGGCATGGAGCTGCTCGAACAGTTCCGTGCGCGCTCGGGGCGCATGGTCTTTGTGGTCGACGAGTACGGCGTGGTGCAGGGCCTGTTGACGCCGGGCGACCTGCTGGAGGCCATCACGGGCGAGCTGCAGCCGGTGGCGCAGGTCGATGCCTGGGCCACCGAACGTGATGACGGCAGCTGGCTGCTCGACGGCATGATCCCGGTCGACGAGCTCAAGAGCCGCCTGGAGATCCGCGAGCTGCCTGACGAGGAGCGCGGGCGCTACAACACCGTGGCCGGGCTGCTGCTGTCGGTCAGCGGCCACCTGCCCAAGGTGGGCGAGCGCATCGTCTGTGCCGGCTGGGAGTTCGAGGTGGTGGACCTGGATGGCCGCCGCATCGACAAGGTGTTGGCGCACGCCCTGCCGGCGGACTTGCTGGGCCTGTGAGGCGCCCCCTCAGTCGCTGACGGTGCGGTTGCGTCCCGCGCGCTTGGCGGCGTAGAGCGCTTCGTCGGCCTGCTTGATCAGGGTCTGTGCATCGTGGCTGTCCCCCAGCTGGGTCAGGCCCACGGAGAGCGTGGCCGCGCACCAGGTTTCGTTCAGGGGATGCTGGATCTGGCTGAAGTCGTGTCGGATGCGGTCCAGCACCTCCAGCGCACGCGCGCGGTCTGCCCCGGGCAGCGCCACCAGAAACTCCTCGCCCCCGTAGCGGCCGACGAGGTCGGTCTTGCGCAGGCGCTGGCCCAGGAACCAGGCCAGGCTGCGGATCACCTGGTCGCCCATGGGATGGCCGTGGCTGTCGTTGATCTTCTTGAAGTGGTCGATGTCGATCATTGCCACCGCCAGGGGCTGCTGCCCAGCCACGGCCTGGCGGATGGCCGCGGCCAGCTGCTCCTTGGAGGCCTTGTGGTTCAGCAGGCCGGTCAGGCCGTCGTGCAGCATGGCGCGGCGCAGGGCGCGGTAGCGTTCGATCTTGCTCTGCACGATGGCGTTGAGCACCACCGGGTTGTAGGGCTTGGTCAGGAAGGCGTCGCCGCCCAGGCGCAGCGCCTCGATCTGCAGGGGCACGTTGCTGTCCCCGGACAGGTAGACGATGGGGATGGAGAGGAACTCCGGATGCTGGCGGATCACCCGCGCCGCCTCCACGCCGGTGCAGCCCGGCATGAACATGTCCATCAGGATCAGATCGGGCTGGAACTGCGCCAGGCAGTTCAGCACCTCGTGGGGCTGGGTGATGGCGTGAGTCTCGATGTCGCACATGGCCAGGGTGCGCTGGATCGACTTGCTCGCCGTGATGGAGTCTTCCACCACCAGTGCCCGCAAGGGCGCCTCCACCTTGCCGCTGCACAGCTCGATGAGCTTGGCCATGATGACGGGCTGGGCGGTGCCCGTGGGAAAGCAGAAGTCGCTGCCAGCCGACAGCGCGGCGCGCAGGCTGTCGAAATCACCCGCCAGTTCGTGCACCAGCAGCGTGCTGGCGGCAAAGCGCGCGCGCAGTTGCTGGACCTGCTCGACCGTCTGCCGACTGTCCAGCCCGCCGGCGCTGAGCAGAACGATGGCCGGCTCGTCACCCTGGCCGGGCAGATGGCGGATCTGGTGGAATTCGGCGTCGATGTTGAAGTAGCCCAGCTGCAGCGCCAGCGCCTGCCAGGCCGGACCGCTGCTGCCCACCAGCCAGACGCGATGGCGTGGCGCCAGGTCCGGCGCGGGGGCGTCAACAGGGCTGGCGCGGCGCTCCATGACCGGGCGGCGCTGACCGTCGATGAAATCGCTCACCCGCGTGACCAGCTCCTGCACGCGCAGGCCCAGTTCGGCCAAGGTGGCTGGCGGGATCGGGGCGTCGGCGCCGCCGTCGAGCAGGGCCAGCGCCTGCTGCTCCAGACTGCGCGAGATCTGGTTCAGGCCCGACAGCCCCTTGCCATGCAGGAACTCGGTGAAGCTGGAGAGCGAGACGGCAAATTCAAGCAGGGGATCGGTCCCGGGTGCGGCCAGGAAGGCCTGCCAACCGGCGGCCAGTGCCGCGCTGCGTTTCAGAAGTTCTTCGGGGGGGCAGGGCATGGCGCGGGTCGCAATCAGACCGGCGCCATGGCCTTGGCGGATGCGTCCGTGCCCGCTTGACCAGGATGTCTGGAGGAGGCCGGGTCAGCAGACGCATGCATGGGGCAAAGTATATGACGCTGCCCGCGTCGCGTCCGCGCGCACGCCGCGCGTGCGACTCAGTCGGAAGACCGGGCGCCGCGCAGGCTCACCAGCAACGCTTCCAGGTGCTGGTACAGGGACAGCACGAGCCAGATGGCCGCCGCCAGCGTTCCCAGGATGAAGAGCCAGTCGTAGATCTTGCGCAACTCCGGGCCCAGCAGCCCGCCCAGCACCAGCAACAGCACCGGGTGGGCGGCCGGCACGATGATGACGGTCGCCAGCGGCAGCACGAAGTGGCTGGCCTGGGGCTGCCAGCCAGCGTGCTTGTTCAGCTCCTGCGCGGCGCGCTGGGCGAGCAGCCACAGCAGCATCAGGGCGCTGCCGTAGCCGAGAAAGCGCACCAGGTTGGCGGCGGTGAGTTTGAGCGCGCTGATGCCGGTCTTCTGGAAGAAGGCCAGCTCTCCCAGGGCGGCTCCCAGGACCAGGGTGACCACGATGACCAGCAGGTAGCGGATCCACCAGGCGGTGTTGTTGTTCATCTCATTGCTCCTCGTGTGTGTTCGGCGAGATTGTAGGGACCAGATGTAGCAAATTTGTATCAGGCGCGGCCCCTCAGGCGGTAGACCAGCAGGCCCAGGTGCTCGTGCAGGGCAGTGTGCCATTTGGCCGCCCCCCGCGCCAGCGAGTATTCATGCCAGGGTGTGGCGAGGCCGGCGCGGTAGTCGGCAGGCCAGGGGGTGACGTTCCAGCCGGCCTTTTCGAAGGTCGCCATGGCGCGCGGCATGTGCCAGGCCGAGGTCAGCAGCAGCCAGGGCCGGGTCGGCTCCACGCCAGGCAGGGCGGCGCTGAGCACGGCATTTTCAAAGGTGGTGCGCGAGGCCGATTCGAAGACCAGCCGCCGCGGGTCCACCCCCTGGGTGGCGTAGAAGCGGCGTGCGCGTTCGGCCTCGCTCATGGCGCTGGCCAGCAGCTCGCCTTCGCCCCCGGTGAACAGCAGCCGGAGCTGCGGCGCGCGCTGCAGCAGGGGCAGGGCGGCCGTCATGCGTTCGGCCGCACCATTGAGCGCGGGCTGTTGGTGACCTTCCCAGACGTAGGACGATTCGAGCGCGCCACCGAGCACGATGACGCCGGCATAGTTTTGCAGCTCGATCTGCGCGGGCGCGGGGTGCTGTTGTTCAAGACGGCGCAGCAGCGCATCGGGCAGCGGTTCCCAGCCTTGCAGCAGCAGCAGGGCCAGGGCGCCCCACAGCAGGGCCCTGCCCGTGCGGCGCCAGCGCTGCTGCAGGAGCAGGCCCAGCGCGAGCAGGCTGACGACCCAGGCCAGCGGCTGGGTGAGGAAGGCGAGCAGTTTGGCGAGTACGAACATGTCCCTATTGTGGCGTGGCCCGACGGGCGAGGCCCTGTTCCCGCAGCACCGAGGCCAGTGCGGCAGGCTTGTCCGGCGCGCCGCTTCGCAGCATGATGTGGGCTTCATGAACCGATCAGGAGCTGATCATGTGGCCAAAACCTGCGCTTGCCTTGATGATCGGCCTGGGCTGCCTTGTGGCGCAGGCTCGCGCGGATGGGAGGATGAGAGACCAGCTCATCGCATCGGCGCACTACCCCAGCGGTGAGACCGTGCCTTACCTGCTCACGGGCCTGGGGGCTACCCCTCCACAGTACGCGCTGATCTTGATGCCGGGGGGCTCGGGACGGCTGGAGCCCGAGATGCGCGACGGCAAGATTGTCTTCAAGGCCAGGGGCAACTTCCTGATCCGCTCACGGGCCTTGTTCGCAGACGCCGGAATGGTCGTCATCGCCACGGACAGCACCGGCAGCCCGGAGCGCATGGGCGCCATCACGGAGGATGTGGGCAGGCGCTTCCCCGGGGCCCAGGTCTATGTGATCGGCACCAGCCGCAGCACCCTGTCCACCATGCAGCTGGCGGAGCGCATGGATGGCAAGGTGGCCGGCTTCGTGCATACCTCGTCGATGAGCGGCATTGCCCGTTTTGACACCCGGCCCCTGAAGAGCCGCCAACTGATCGTTCACCACAAGAACGATGCCTGTTCTGTCACAGGCTACGGCTCGGCGCTCTACAACCATGAGCAGTTCGGAACCGACTTGATCACCATGGAGGGGGGCGTTTCGCAAGGTGACGCGTGCGAGGCTTTTTCCCACCATGGCTACAACGGCATCGAACAAGAAACGGTCGGGAAAATCAAAGCCTGGATCCGGCAAAAGTGAGTTGCCCCAGGCGGCCCCAAGGGCCGTCTGTGCGCTGCAGAACGCCGGGCGTTGGGCCCGGAGGCCTCTGTCTGCGCACGGGGCCGCCCGGCCCAGGCGGGCGTCCATCTTTGTGCAGTGCGGTAAAACCCCCTGAT
>JAGWTL010000096.1 GCA_028869035.1 Burkholderiales bacterium
GGACGGACTGTCCTTCACGATCCGGTCTCCTGCTGCACCGGCACGACCGACGGGGCCGGTGCCACAGGCGCATACACGGCACGCCGCAAGCCCTCCCACCGCTGGGGCGCCGTCCCACGCTCGACCCAGAGCCAGAAGCTGCGACCAGCCAGCGGCAGGAATTCCAGCAGCAGCCCGCGCTGCCAATCCAGGCGCCGGTGAACCTGACCGACAGATTGCACCCCGGTGGACTCCCAGTTCCAGTTCTGGCCGTCCCAAGCCAGCAGACCCTCGGCCGGCCGGCTCAGCGCGGCATGGACCAGCGGCGCGCCACTCAGCCACAAGAGCAAGGCCAGGCCGTGGGCGGTGGAGAAGAGATCGGACTGCAGAGCCCAGGCGGCACAGACCAGCCCCGCCAGCAGCCAGGGCGACAGCAGACAGGCTGTGCGCATGGAAGAACGCCCCACCGGATAGGAAACCGCTGGGGCGCTGTGCATGTGTCGCTGGTGGATTCTGCGCGTCAGGCGCGCTTGAAGACCAGGGTACCGTTGGTTCCGCCGAAGCCGAAGTTGTTCTTCACCGCGACGTCGATCTTCACATCCCGCGCGGTGTTGGCGCAGTAATCGAGATCACACTCCGGATCCTGGTTGAAGATGTTGATGGTCGGCGGGCTCTTCTGGTGATGCAGCGCCAGAACCGTGAAAACCGATTCGATGCCACCGGCGCCGCCCAGCAGGTGACCTGTCATGGATTTGGTCGAATTCACCAAAGTCTTCTTGGCGTGTTCGCCCAGTGCCGCCTTGATGGCGTTGGTTTCGTTGATATCGCCCAGCGGTGTCGAGGTGCCGTGCGCGTTCAGGTAGTCGACCTGGTCGGCATTGATACCGGCATTGCGCAGGGCGCCCAGCATGGCGCGACGCGGGCCATCCATGTTCGGCGCAGTCATGTGGCCGGCATCGGCGCTCATGCCAAAACCGCTCAGTTCGGCATAGATCTTGGCGCCGCGGGCCTTGGCGTGTTCGTACTCTTCCAGCACCAGGACACCAGCGCCCTCGCCCAGCACGAAGCCATCGCGGTCCTTGTCCCAGGGGCGCGAAGCCGTCTTGGGGTCGTCGTTGCGAGTGGACAGGGCGCGCATGGCGGCAAAACCACCGACACCCAGGGGCGACACGGTGGCCTCGGAACCCCCGGCAATCATCACGTCAGCGTCACCGTACTCGATCAGGCGCCCGGCCTGGCCGATGCTGTGCAAACCCGTGGTGCAGGCCGTCACGATGGCCAGGTTCGGCCCCTTGAAACCATAGCGCATCGAGACATGACCGGAGATCATGTTGATGATGGAAGCAGGCACGAAGAAGGGCGAGATGCGGCGCGGACCGCGGCTGGTGTACTCGGCATGCGTCTCCTCGATCAGCGGCAGGCCGCCGATGCCCGAACCGATCAGGCAACCGATGCGCACCGACTCTTCTTCCCCCAGCCCCTCGCCGGTGGGCAGGCCCGAGTCCTCCACAGCCTGCATGGCCGCAGCAACACCGTAATGGATGAAGGTGTCCATCGTGCGCGCTTCCTTGCTGCCGATGTACTTCTCCAGCTCGAAACCCTTGACCTCGCCGGCGAATTTGCAGGCGAAAGCGCTGGCATCGAATTTGGTGATCAGATCAATGCCGGAGCGGCCGGCCAGCAGGCTGGACCAGGACTCGGCCACGGTATTACCGACCGGGCTGATGCAGCCCAGGCCTGTGACGACGACACGACGACGAGACATAGATGGATATGCTGGCTAGGAAAGGGGAACCGCCGCAAGCGGGAGGCGCCCTCTCTTTGGGCAGGCCGCTTGCAGGGTGGGCGACACGGTACGCATGTGCCGCCGGACAGCCATCAGGCCTTCTGGTGCGCCTTGGCGTAATCGATGGCGTTTTGCACTGTCGTGATCTTCTCGGCGTCTTCGTCCGGAATCTCGATGCCGAACTCGTCTTCCAGTGCCATCACCAGCTCGACGGTATCCAGGGAGTCGGCGCCCAGATCAGCCACGAAAGCCTTCTCGCTGGTCACCTGGGACTCTTCCACACCGAGTTGTTCGGCAATGATTTTCTTGACGCGTGCTTCGATATCGCTCATGTTTCCCTCAGAGGGTTGTAAATGAATCCGTGATTTTAGCTGGCCCGGGAAAAGGGTTTTCCCGGGCTGTCTGCCGTACGGATAAACGGCTTGAACCTTGCTTGCGTTGCTTACATATGCATGCCGCCGTTGACGTGCAGCTCCTGCCCCGTCACATAAGCGGCTTGCGGCGAGGCCAGATAGGCCACAGCGTGTGCAATATCGGCCGGTTTACCCAGATGACCCAGCGGGATCTGGCCCAACAGGGCTTTTTGCTGCGCGTCGGGCAGATGCGCCGTCATGTCGGTCTCGATGAAACCGGGCGCCACGCAGTTGACCGTGATGTTACGCGAACCGAGCTCGCGCGCCAGCGCACGCGTCATGCCGGTCACGCCGGCTTTGGCGGCCGCGTAATTGGCCTGACCCGCATTGCCCGAAGCACCCACCACCGAAGTGATGCTGATGATGCGGCCATACCGCTGCTTCATCATGGTGCGCATCACGGCGCGGCTCATGCGGAACACGGCCTTGAGGTTGGTGTCCAGCACCTCGTCCCACTCGCTGTCTTTCATGCGCATGGCCAGATTGTCGCGGGTGATGCCGGCGTTGTTGACCAGCACGTGCAGAGCACCCTGTTCCTTGACGATGGTCTCGATCGCCGCTTCGCAACCGGCAGCGTCGTTCACATTGAGCCTGATGCCCTTGCAATCCTTGAAGGCGGCCAGGGCAGCGCCGATCCTGGCAGCACCCTCGTCGCTGGTGGCCGTGCCGATGACCTTGAGGCCACGCAGGGCCAACTCATGGGCGATGGCTGCGCCGATACCGCGGGATGCACCCGTCACCAGAGCCACCTGGCCGTCGAACGTCGTTTCAGACATAGAACTCCCCCACGTTTGTCACTGCGTGTACTGCCCTGCCCCCTGAGGGGGCTGAAGCCCGCGGCTCCGAGCCTGCCTGCGCAGGCTCGGACGGGCCGAAGAGATGCGCACGTCCCGTGCAGTCACGTTTCGCGGCTTGGGACGGCCCGGCGCCACTCATGCCAAAGCTCCTTTGACTTCTGCCAATGTGGCGGGATCCAGCAGGGGCAGTCCGGTCAGTTCCGCGTCGATGCGCCTGACCATGCCGGCCAGCACCTTGCCCGGACCGCATTCCACAATGTGGGCGATGCCGTGCGCCTTGATGGCCTGCACGCACTCCACCCAGCGCACCGGGCCGAAAGCCTGGCGGTACAGGGCGTCGCGGATGCGGTCGGCATCGACCTCGACCGCTACGTCGATGTTGTTGACCAGAGTGATTCGGGGCTCGCCGAATTCCACCTCTTCCAGGCGCTCACGCAGTTTTTCAGCCGCGGGCTTCATGAGGCTGGAGTGAAAAGGAGCGGACACCGGCAGCGGCAAGGCGCGTTTGGCGCCGTTGGCCTTGAGCACCTCACAAGCCTTCTCGACCGCTGCCTTGGAACCCGCGATAACAGTCTGGGCCGGGTCGTTGAAATTGACGGCCTCGACCACTTCGCTTGAATTCGGGCCGAAGGACTGTGCCGCTTCGGCACAACCCGCGATCACCCGTACCGCCTCCATGCCCAGAATGGCCGCCATGGCGCCGGTGCCCACCGGTACGGCTTCCTGCATGGCCTGGGCGCGGAAGCGCACCAGCGGCACGGCTTGCGACAGCGTCAACACGCCGGCGGCCACCATGGCCGAATACTCGCCCAGCGAATGGCCGGCCACGGCCGCCGGGGTCACACCGGTTTCGCTCATCCAGACACGGTAAGCGGCAACGCCGGCCACCAGCATCGCCGGCTGCGTATTGGTCGTGAGCGCCAAGGCCTCCTTGGAGCCCGCCTTGATCAGCTGGCCCAGGTTTTCGCCCAGGGCATCGGAAGCCTCCTGCAGCGCTTCGCGCACTTCGGCACGCTCACCCCAGGCGTCAAGCATGCCGACCGACTGCGACCCCTGGCCCGGAAAGACAAAGGCAAACGGTTTCATGGTATTGAATTGATGTTTTGCTTTGGAATGGGGCTGCGCGCGGGCATTCCTGCCTACATTTTCAGCAGGACAGCGCCCCAGGTGAAACCGCCACCCACACCTTCGAGCATGACCAGTTCACCCGGCTTGACGCGGCCGCTGCGCACGCCGGCGTCCAGCGCCAGCGGGATCGACGCAGCCGAAGTGTTGCCGTGCTGATCGACAGTGACGATGACCTTGTCCATGGGCAGCTTGAGCTTCTTGGCTGTGCTCTGCATGATGCGGATATTGGCCTGGTGCGGAATCAGCCAGTCGATGCCGCTCTCCTGCTTGCCGGCCTTGGCCAGCACGGCGCGTGCGGCGTCTTCCAGCACGCCCACGGCGAGCTTGAACACGGCCTGGCCGTCCATCTTGAGGAAAGGATCCCCCAGCACCTGGCCGCCAGAAACATGCCCGGGCGTGCACAGAATGCCCACGTGCTTGCCGTCGGCATGCAGATCACTGGCCAGGATGCCAGGCTCATCCGAGGCCTCCAGCACCACGGCGCCGGCGCCGTCGCCGAACAGCACGCAGGTGGTGCGGTCCTTGAAATCGATGATGCGCGAGAACACTTCCGTCCCCACCACCAGCGCTGTGCTGGCCGTGCCGGCCTTGATCATGGCATCGGCCACGGTCAGGGCATAGACAAACCCGCTGCAGACCGCCTGCACGTCAAAAGCCGGGCAGCCATTGGCGCCAATCTTGTTCTGCAGAATGCAGGCGACCGAAGGGAACACCATGTCCGGCGTCGAAGTCGCCACGATGATCAGGTCGATGTCCTGGGCAGCCACCCCGGCCGCGTCCAGTGCACGGCGTGCGGCCTCGACCCCCAGGTCGCTGCTGGTCACACCGGCAGCGGCAAAGTGGCGCGCCCGGATACCGGTGCGCTCGACGATCCACTCATCGGAGCTTTCAATACCGTCAGCGGCCAGTTGGGCGACCAGATCGGCGTTGCTCAGGCGTTTGGGCGGCAAAAAGCTGCCGGTACCAGTGATGCGGGAATAGCGACTCATGTAGGGTTCTGTTTGTAGTTCCGGTGGCGGGCCGACGGCCCGCCCCGGCTACTCCGCGGCGGCCACGCCGGCCAGCAGCGGAGCGGCATGCGCGATGCGGGCCTGGACCCGTTCGAGCAGCTTGTTCCGGGCTGCATCATACGCGCGGTTCAGCGCCTGCTCAAAAGCCATTTCGTCGGCCGAGCCATGGCTCTTGAAGACCAGACCACGCAGACCCAGCAGGGCCGCACCGTTGTAACGACGGTAGTCCATGCGCTTTTTAAGCGCAGAAAGTGCGGGATAGGCACAAATCGAAGCCAATTTGGTAAAGATGTTTCGAGAGAATTCCTGTTTGAGGAAACCACCGATCATTGATGCCATACCTTCCACAGCCTTCAAAGCGACGTTGCCCACAAAGCCATCGCAAACCACGATATCGGTCGTCCCCTTGAAGATATCGTTGCCCTCGACATTGCCGTAGAAATTCAGATCGCCAGAGTTGGCAGCAGATCGAAGAAGTTCACCCGCCTTTTTGATGACTTCATTGCCTTTGATGACTTCTTCGCCAATATTGAGCAGACCAACCGAAGGATTGGACTCGTCACGCAAGGCCGACACCAAGGCCGAGCCCATGACCGCAAACTGCAGCAGGTGTTCGGCCGAGCAATCCACATTGGCCCCCAGGTCCAGCACCGTGGTGGCGCCACCCTTGGCATTGGGGAGTTGGGTGGCAATGGCCGGACGGTCAATACCCTCCAGCGTCTTGAGCACATAACGGGCAATGGCCATCAGCGCGCCGGTATTGCCCGCCGAAACCGCCGCCTGGGCCGCACCGGACTTGACCTGCTCGATGGCCACACGCATGGACGAATCCTTCTTGCGGCGCAAGGCCACCTCGATCGGGTCGTCCATGCCCACCACTTCGCTGGCGGCAACGATACGCGCGCGCGCATGGGTCGGACCGCTCAGGCGGTCAGGCAGGCCGACGAGAAGCAGCTCGACCTCGGGATGATGGTCAAGGAAGTTGCGACACGCCGCCAGCGTGACGCGTGGGCCGTGGTCGCCCCCCATGCAGTCCACAGCGATGGTGATCATGGGCAGGCAGCGCGTTCAGGCGCGACAGGAACCGAAAAGAGGATCGGCATCAAGACAAAGGCCCGAGCTACATAGGGTGTAGCGTCGGGCCCTCTGGAACCTGAAATGATCAGGCTTCGGACTTGGTCTTCAGCACCTTGCGGCCACGGTAGAAACCGTTAGGGCTGATGTGGTGGCGCAGATGGGTCTCACCCGTGGTCGGCTCGACAGCGATGCCGGGCACGTTCAGGGCGTTGTGCGAACGGTGCATGCCGCGCTTGGAAGGCGACTTCTTGTTTTGCTGGACTGCCATGGTTGGCTCCTGGTAATCAGGCCGCGCGACGGGCGCTCGGCGGTTGTTCAAGGGTTGGACGGGATCGGCACAGCTCGGGTCTGCGCGAAACTATGAATTATAGCCTAACTTCTTGATTTGACGCCAGTTCTGCAAAGCGGGCCCGGCCCTCAGCCCTTCCTGGCGCCTTTCAGGCCTGCCAAGGCGGCAAAGGGGTTGGTCTTTTCAACCTGGGCCGCCTCGAAATCCGCGTCCTGGGCAGCCAGTTTGACTTCGACAGGGCAAACTTCATGGCGCGGCACCACGGGCAACTCCATCAGCAGCTCGTCTTCGATCAGCTCCTGCAGATTGAACTCGCGGGTCAAGGCCAGCACATCTTCCTCGGCCGCCTCATCCTCGGCCTCGGCCTGCTCCTCGCTGGCCACAAAACGGAAGTCACGCGCCACCGCGAGCTCGATATCAGCCGGCCCCAGGCAGCGCTGACAAGTCATGGGCAGGCCGACCTCGGCGCTCAGATGCAACCAGACTTGGGCATACCCACCGGCGTCAGTGCGCAGCGCGCCCCGGGCTTCCCAGCGGACCGGTCGCTCGGCTCCCAAGCCACCGGCTTCCGACAGCAATCGCTCATATTTTGATAGCAAATCCCGGCCGGACAGGACGCCACCGGCCTGGGCAAAGGCCTTGATATCCAAGCGGCGTGCATGAAACTCTATTGTCATGCCCGCAGTGTAAGAGAATCACCGCATGAGCGCCCCCGCCCCCCGCCCCCTGATCCTCGGCTCCACCTCGACCTACCGGCGCGAACTGCTGCAGCGCCTGCGCCTGCCTTTCGAAGTGATCTCGCCTGCGGTCGATGAAACCCACCAGCCCGGCGAAAACCCGCGCGACCTGGCCCTGCGGCTGGCCCTGGCCAAGGCGCGCGCGGTGGCCACACGCCACCCGTCGGCCGTGGTCGTCGGTTCGGACCAGGTGGCCGACCTGGGCGGCGAGCCGCTGGGCAAGCCCGGCACGCACGAGCGCGCCGTGGCCCAGTTGCGCCGCATGCGCGGCCGCACCGTGATCTTCCAGACCGCCGTGGCTGTGGTCTGCATCGAAACCGGTTTCGAGCAGGTCGAACTGGCGCCGGCGCGCGTGTGCTTTCGCGATCTGACAGACGCCGAGATCGAAAGCTATCTGCGTGCCGAGACCCCCTATGACTGCGCCGGCAGCGCCAAAAGCGAGGGTCTGGGCATCGCCCTGCTCGACGCCATCGAGAGCGATGACCCGACCGCGCTGGTCGGCCTGCCGCTGATCCGCACGGCCCGCCTGCTGCGCGCGGCCGGCCTGTCCCTGCTGGGCACGGCATGAGCACCTTAAGCGCCGCCGGGCCGTCCCAAGGCGCGCGGGCCCCTGAGGGGCTGACGACCGCGGCTCCCAGCCTGCCTGCGCAGGCTGGGACGGGAGGAAGAGGCGTTGCCTCTGGCATCGACACGTCCAGCGCAGCACACGCAGTGGCAAGCGCGGGGGCCAACAAACTCGGCAGGCTCTATCTGGTGCCAGCGCCGCTGGACTTCGGCTGCAGCACCCAAACGCCGCTGACCGAGGTGCTGCCTGCTGGCACCCTGGCCGTGGCCGCACGCCTGCAGCACTGGATCTGCGAGAACGCCAAGAGCGCCCGCGCCTATCTCAAGCGCGTAGGTGAACTGCATCCTCTGGTGGGCTCGATCCAGTCACTGGACATCCAGGAACTGCCGCGAGAGGTCCACAAGAAGGGCGACCACGGCAGCACGAGTTTCGACGCCCGGCCGCTGTTGGCCCCTGCGTTGGCCGGCCAGGACCTGGGGCTGCTGAGTGAAGCCGGCATGCCCGCCGTGGCCGATCCGGGTTCTTCGGTGGTACGTGCCGCGCACGAATTGGGCATCGAAGTCGTGCCGCTGGTGGGTCCGGCCTCGCTGCTCTTGGCGCTGGCCGCCAGCGGCTTGTCGGGCCAGAACTTCGCCTTTGTGGGTTATCTGCCCCAGGACGCCGTCGAGCGGGTGACACGCATCCGTGAGCTGGAGTCGCTGGCGCTCAAGAGTGGACAGACCCAGCTTTTCATCGAAACGCCCTACCGCAATGCCGCCCTACAGGATGCCCTGCTCAAGACCTTGCAGCACAACACGCGCCTGGCCGTGGCCAGCGGCCTGACCCTGGCGGGGGCTCAGGTGCGCAGCCACACAATCAAGCACTGGAAACAGCAAACACCAGCCCCCGGCAAGGACGCCCCCGCCGTCTTCGCGATCGGGCGTTGAAAACCGCGCACGGCCCGCGTCTGACTTGTTGCCTGGAGGAATCGTCCTCATAATGGTTCACCATGAAACTGCTGCGACTGCCTCGCTCGAAGGTCCGTCTGGGCGAACCCCTGCCATGGAGCGTGCGTGACGAGAGTACCCGGCTCCTGCTGTCGCGGGGTTATGTCATCGAAAGCGAAGAGCAGCTTGAAGAGTTGCTGACACGGGGTGCGTTTGTCGACATCGAGGAAGCCCGCGCGGTCGCTCACCAGGACGAGATGGCCGCGCAGGAGCGCGCCAACCTTTCTGCCCTGAAGCGCCCGCAGAACCTGTTCAGCCTGTGGGACCAGACAGCGCAGGAGCTGCGCCAAATCCTGGGCGATCAGCCCGAGAGCGCACCACCCCCTGGCCAGATCACCGATTTTTCCTCCCGGCTGATGGCGCTGGTGGACCAGGATGTGGACATGGCCCTGTACCACGTGGTGCGGCAGGAATCGGCCCATCTTTATTACTACGGCTACAACCACGCCATCCACACCGCCGTCCTCTGCCTGTTGATGGCGCGCCGGCTGCAATGGCCGCAAGCCAGGCTTCTGAGCCTGATGCACGCCGCACTCACCATGAACCTGTCCATCCTGCAACTGCAGGGTGTGATGGCCGAGCAGGATGAGCCCATGCGCGAAAGCCAGAAAATCCAGATCCAGGCCCACCCGGAACTGGCCGTGCGCTGGCTGAGCGAAGCCGGCGTCACCGATGGCGACTGGCTCGCCGCCATCGCCCAGCATCATGAGCATGCCGACGGCACGGGCTATCCGCAGGGCCGCGCGGACCCCTGCGACCTGGCCATTGCGCTGCGTGTCGCCGATGTCTTCACCGCCAAGATCAGCCGGCGCAAGCTGCGCACCGCGCT
>JAGWTL010000419.1 GCA_028869035.1 Burkholderiales bacterium
TCGATCGGCAGGCCGTGGCAGTCCCAGCCCGGGATGTACTGCGCGTCCAGGCCCTTGAGCTGGCGCGCCTTGACGATCATGTCCTTGAGGATCTTGTTGACGGCGTGGCCGATGTGGATCGAGCCGTTGGCGTAGGGCGGGCCGTCGTGCAGGATGAACTTCGGCTTGCCGTGGCGCACATCGCGCAGCTTCTTGTAGAGGCCCTGTTCTTCCCATGCCTGGACCCAGCCCGGCTCGCGCTTGGGCAGGTCCCCGCGCATGGGGAAGGGGGTGTCGGGCAGGTTCAGCGTGGCGCGGTAATCAGTTTTGGCTTCGGACATGGTCAACTCGAAAGGGCTTCGACAGGCTCAGCCCGAACGGGAGTGGTCGGAACGAGTAAACAAGCCGTTCGCCCTGAGCCTGTCGAAGGGCGGCGACCGCAAGGGGTCCGGTCTAAATTCGGTCGCGCGTGGTCTGCCGGTGGGTCTCGGAGTGCGTGGATGCAAACCAGGCGCGGGCAGCATCGCAGTCCTGGTGGATGCCCTGCGTGAGGGCCTCCAGGCTGGCGTATTTGAGTTCGTCGTGCAGTTTGTGCAGCAGTTCCACACGGATGATTTTACCGTAGCCCCCCTCGGCGCCCAGGGCGGCGGGCCAGTCCAGGCAATGGGTTTCCAGCAGCACGCGCCCGCCGTTGACATCGTTCGGGTCCAGCGAGGGGCGCACCCCGAGATTGGCCACCCCGCGCAGGGGCTGACCATAGGCTCCCACGCTCGGCACTGACGTGTCCTCGCTGCCCCCCGAGGGGGCGCTCGCCGCCTTGGGGCGGCCCGGCGGCGGCTCGGTCAGGCCATGGACCAGCACCGCAAAGATGCCGCTGGCGGCCGGTTTCCAGTGGGCAAAGCGCAGGTTCAGGGTCTTGAAACCCAGTTCACGGCCCAGCTTGCGCCCGTGCAGCACATGACCGGAGATATGGTAGGGGTGGCCCAGCAGGCGGGCCGCGTCCTCCATGCGCCCCTCATGCAGGGCGGCGCGCACCATCGAGCTGGAGACGCGCAGGCCATGCCCGTCCCCGCCGGGCCGCCCCAAGGCGACGGACGCCCCCTCGGGGGGCAGCGAGGACACGGAGTGCCGAGCGTGGGGGTAGGAGATTTCGTAGCTGTTCATGCGCGCCACGTCGAAACCCTTTTGGGTGCCGGCGGCGTCCAGCAGGGCGTAGTCGCCGGCACGTTTGGCGCCGAAGCGGAAGTCGTCGCCTACCAGCACGTAGCGTGTGCCCAGACCGCGCACCAGCACATCGTCGATGAAGGCCTGCGGGGAGAGGGAGGCCAGACGGGCGTCGAAGGGCAGCACCACGACCTGATCGATGCCGCAGCGCTGCAGGTCGGCCAGCTTGTCGCGCAGGGTGGCGATGCGGGCCGGTGCCAGCGCCGCATTGCCCGTGGCGCCGGCGAAGTAGTCGCGCGGGTGCGGCTCGAAGGTCATGGCGCAGCTGGGCACGCCGCGCTGTGCCGCCTCGCCGCGCAGCAGCGCCAGCATGGCCTGGTGGCCGCGGTGCACGCCATCGAAATTGCCGATGGTCAGGGCACAGGCCGGGGCAATGCCGGGGTGGTGGAAGCCGCGGAAAACCTTCATTTGGGGGTGTCTGGTTCAGTATCTTTTTGATAGCGGGCGGAGCTTTCAGTAAAAGCAAAGCCGCCCCATGGTCATCAAATCAGGGTATATTGTGTCCGAATGGCGAGGCAGTCCTTCACGAGAGGCTGCCACAGGCGCAAGCGTTTCGTTTGGATGGTTGACTCAACCGGTCAGGAGGCGTGTTTTGAAGGTCTTGAAGCTGTCGGCCCAGGGGCTGCCCCAGTCCTGGAT
>JAGWTL010000097.1 GCA_028869035.1 Burkholderiales bacterium
TCCTGGTCGCTGACCTTGCTCATGGCCACGAACCACTGGTCGGTCAGCATGGGCTCGACGATCTGGCCCGTGCGGGTGCAGATGGGCACCATGAGCTTGTGCTTCTTGGTCTCCACCAGCGCGCCGATGGCTTCCAGGTCCTTGACGATGGCCTTGCGCGCCACAAAACGGTCCAGGCCCCGGTATTTCTCGGGCGCGTTGTCGTTGACGGTGGCCTGCAGCGTGAGCACGCAGATCAACTCCAACTTGTGGCGCTGGCCCACCTGGTAGTCGTTGGGGTCATGCGCGGGCGTGACCTTGACCACGCCGGTGCCGAACTCCTTGT
The DNA here is from genome assembly GCA_028869035.1 of Burkholderiales bacterium. Lineage (GTDB taxonomy): Bacteria > Pseudomonadota > Gammaproteobacteria > Burkholderiales > Burkholderiaceae_C > Hylemonella. Next base: position 326 of record JAGWTL010000097.1, read on the forward strand.
CCACGTATTCGTCAGCAATCACGGGAATCTCACGGCCCACCAGCGGCAGCTTGACCTTCTTGCCGATCAGGTGCTGGTAGCGCTCGTCCTCGGGGTGCACCATCACGGCCACGTCACCCAGCATGGTCTCGGGGCGGGTGGTGGCCACGGTCAAGCTGCCCGAACCATCGGCCAGGGGGTAGGCGATGTGCCAGAGCGAACCGTCCCTCTCTTCGCTCTCGACTTCCAGGTCGGACACGGCGGACTGGAGCACCGGGTCCCAGTTGACCAGGCGCTTGCCGCGGTAGATGAGCCCTTGCTCGTACAGACGCACAAAGGTCTCGGTCACCACCTTGGACAGCTTGTCGTCCATGGTGAAGTATTCGCGGCTCCAGTCCACGCTGTCGCCCATGCGGCGCATCTGCGTGGTGATGGTGTTGCCGCTCTGCTCCTTCCACTCCCAGACGCGCGCCACGAAGTTCTTGCGGCCCAGGTCGTGGCGGCTGATCTTCTGCTCCTGCAGCTGACGCTCCACCACGATCTGCGTGGCGATGCCCGCGTGGTCGGTGCCCGGCACCCAGACCGTGTTGGCGCCGGCCATGCGGTGGTAACGCGTGAGCGAGTCCATGATGGTCTGGTTGAAGGCGTGTCCCATGTGCAGCGTGCCCGTCACGTTGGGCGGCGGCAGCTGAATGGCGAAGGACGGCGCGCCCGCCTTGGCCTTACCCGTGCCGCGGAAACCGGCGGCGCCATAACCTCGCTTCTCCCACTCGGGCCCCCACTGGGCCTCCAGGGCGGCGGGTTCGAAGGACTTGGACAGGCTGTTGAGGCCCGGTTGCTGGACGGTGTCGGTCATGGTGCGGACTGGAAATGCGAAACGGCGCCCCTTTGGGCGCCGTTCCGGGGGATGTCTGGGAACTGCCTGATTTTACCGGGCGGACCGCCGGATAACCGTCTCAGGCCGCTTGAGGCAGCTCCCGGGCCGCCCGTATGCACTCGGCCAGCACTTCCCGGCTGCCGATCTGGTTGGCCAGGATCAGAATCAGGCGGGCGTTGAGCAGCTCGGACTGCTCGCGGTTCAGGCCCGTGTGGGCGTCCAGCAATTGCTCGTAAAAGGTGTCGGCGTCCTGGAAATGGGGGGTGGTTTTCATGAACTACTCCTTGATGCCGATGGCGCGCTCGATGGCCTGGATCAGGCCGGCGTCCACGCTCTCGCCCGTGGCGGCGATGTAGGCGTCGGGCCGCACCAGGGCCCAGGCGTGGCCGAAGACATGGCAGGCCCCCTGCAGATGGCCTTGCGGGTCGATCACGTGTTCCATGGCCTGTGCCGCCGTGTCCGGCCCCACCACCTGCACGCAACGCACCGGAGCGGCAACACCCAGGTGGCGCAGGCGCTGGGCCGCCGCGGCCGAGATGTCGCCGAAGACCAGCACCAGCAGCTGGCCGCCGGCCCAGGCGATCAGGTCATTGACGCATCCGGCACTGTGATCCGCCCAGCGAAAACTCACGTTCTGGACCGACAGGCCGCCGCTGCGGTCACAGATGCCCGAATGGGTGTAGCTGTTGGCCACGGCCATGCGGCCGGTGTTGATGAGCGCGCGCGCAAAGGGGTGCTGGCGCGCCAGACCGATGGCGGCGCTGCGGAAGGCGCGCTCCATGCCATCGGCCGGGCGCAGGAAACGCGCCGTGCGGTTGGTCACCATGACGTTCTGTGCCGCCGCTTCATGGCGTTCCTCGTCATAACTCTCCAGCAGGCTGGCCGGGGCCTGGCCGCGCAGCACCGCGGCCAGCTTCCAGGCCAGGTTGTCGGCATCGGCCACGCCGGTGTTGCCGCCGCGCGCACCGAAGGGGCTGACGATCTTGGCCGTGTCACCCATGAAAAAGACGCTGCCCATGCGCAGGGTGTCCAGGCACTGGCTGCGGTAGGCGTAGGGACCGACCCAGACGATCTCGCAGTCCACATCGGGGCCGAACTGTTGGCGCAGGCGCTCACGCACCACGTCCTCGCGGCTCACGGCCTCGGGGTCGGCGTTGGGCTCCATCTGGTAATCGATGCGCCAGACTTCGTCGCCCATGAGGTGCTGCCAGACCGCGCGGTTGCCGTTGAAGGGCGCCTCGATCCAGGTGTGGCGCTCCTGCGGCGGGCGGTGCTTGAAACGCACGTCGGCGATGCACCAGCGGTCGTCGCCGCGGCGCGAGGTCATGGTGGCGCCGGTCCAGGCGTGAAAGGGCGAATGCGATCCGCTGGCGTCGATCACGTGCTCGGCCTCCAGCGTGTAAGGGCCGGCCGGCGTCTCCACGGTCAGCGTCGCATGATCCTCATGCTGCTCGAAACCGGTGACACGGGACTTCCAGCGCAGGTCCACCTGGCCCAGCGCGTGGATGCGCTCGACCAGATAACCCTCGATGTAGAACTGCTGGATGTTGATGAAGGGCGGCTGGGCCGACAGGCTGTAGCTGCTGTTCTGCCGCAGGTCGAAGGCATAGACCTCGTCCTTGCCGGCGAAGGTGCGGCCCACGCTCCACTGGACGCCCTTGGCCGCGATGCGCTCGTAGACCCCCAGGCGCTGGAAGATCTCCAGCGACTTCTGCGTGTAGCAGATGCCGCGCGAGGAGGCCCCCTTGACGCCCACGGTGTTGTCCTCGTCCAGCAGCACGGCCGCCACGCCCAGCCGGGCCAGGCCGCAGGCCAGGGTCAGGCCCGTGATGCCGGCGCCGACGATGACGATCTTGTGGCGCGTCACTTCGCCGGACTTGAGCTCCGGCGGCTCGACAAAGGGGTACTCGGGCAGTTCGTAGCCCGACCCTTGCGTGAATTCGTAGCCATTCGTGCAGGCCACGTCGCGGTAGGCGGCGCGTGCAGGATCACCTTCGGGCGGCCGTGCGGTGTTCATGCGCGGTCCTTCTGCGGGCTGCGTGCCGCCAGCTCGGGCCGGTCGTTCTGCTGGGGCTTGAGCGGCGCTGTCGCTTTGCCGGCCGCGCGCTCCTGGCGCCAGACGGCCTTGCGCGCGCTCCACTCGTTCAGGCGGGCATGGGCTGTCTTGCTTTCCTGCAGCATCTGGAACTCGTCGGCCACCTGGGCCGAAAGTTCCAGTCGGATGCCGTTGGGATCGAAGAAATAGATGCTCTTGAAGACATGGTGGTCGGTCACGCCGATCACCTCGATGCCGTTCGCCTCCAGCCGCGCCTTCATGGCCTCCAGCTGCGCGATGCCGTCCACGCGAAAAGCGATGTGGTTGACCCAGCGTGGCGTGTTGGCGCTGGGCTCGGCGGCCACGTCGTCGCCCAGATCGAAGAAGGCGATGAAGGAGCCGTCCTGCAGGCGGAAGAAGAAGTGCGTGTAGGGGCAGTACTCGCCAGTGCTGGGCACGTGGTCGCTCTGGATGATGTGGTACAGCGGCAGGCCCAGGATGTCTTCGTAGAAGTGCCGCGTCTCTTCGGCGTCGCGCGCGCGGTAGGCGTAGTGATGCAGCTGCTGGATGGGCGGGGGTGGCGGCAGGCCGGCGGCAGGCTGGGACATGGCGGCTCCTCGGAATTCCTTTATGCGCAATGCATTCACTTGAACGTAACCATTGTCGCCACAGCCCGCACCCCGCGCAAGAGCCGGGGGGAGCCCGGCACAGGGCTAAACTCCGGGCAGTTGCTCCGTCTACCCATGTCGTCTACATCCTCCTCCACGCCCTCCCGCCTGCGCAAACTCTTTCCTTTCCTGAACTGGCCGCGACCCACCGCCGGCCTGTTGCGCGGCGAAGCCCTGGCCGGCCTGGCCGTCGGCCTGATGGTGATCCCCCAGGGCGTGGCCTACGCGGTGCTGGCCGGCATGCCGCCCGTCACGGGCATCTACGCGTCCATTCTGCCGGCCCTGGTGGCCGTGCTCTTCAGCGCTTCACCAAGGCTTTCCGTAGGCCCGACCGCCCTGACCTGCCTGCTGGTGAGTGCCGGCCTCACGGGGCTGGCCCAGCCCGGCTCGGCTGAATGGGTCCAGCTGGCCATCTGGCTGGCACTGCTCACCGGCCTGCTGCAGCTGGTGCTGGGTTTCATGCGTTTCGGCTGGCTGCTCAATCTGGTCAATGCGCCGGTGCTCACCGCCTTCACCCAGGCGGCCTCCGTGCTCATCATCGGTTCCCAGCTGCCCGACCTGCTGGGCCTGCATGACTGGCGCAGCCTGGGATCGGACGCACTCCACGCCTGGCACCTGCCCTCCCTGGCTTTCGGTCTGGGCACGCTGGCGCTGCTGCTGGCGGCGCGCCGCTGGCGCCCCGCCTTTCCCTCGGTGCTGCTCATCGTGCTGGCCGCAGCCGGCCTGTCCCATGGGCTGGACTTTGAGGCTGCGGGCGGCCAGGTGGTCGGCATGCTGCCGGCGGGCCTGCCGGCCCTGCAGTTGTCGGCCCTGCCCGATGCCGCCGTGCTGGGCCATCTGCTGCTGCCCACCCTGGTCATCACGCTGGTGAGTTTCCTGGAAACGGCCTCCAGCGCCAAGGTCGACAACGAACGGCGCGGCACGCGCTGGAACCAGGACCAGGACCTGATCGGCCAGGGCCTGGGCAAGCTGGCCGCCGGCCTGAGCGGCGCCTTCCCGACCAGCTCCTCCTTCTCGCGCTCGGCGCTCAACCTCTACGCCGGCGCGCGCACCGGTTGGGCCACGGTGTTTTCCGCCGTGGTCGTGCTGCTGGCGCTGTGGCTGTTCATCCCGGTCCTGCGCCATGTACCGCAGGCCGTGCTGGCCGCCATCGTGGTGGCTGCGGTGCTGGGCCTGATCAAACCGCGCGAGTTCACGCGCCTGTGGCGCATCGCCCGCGTGGAGGCCATCATTGCCGGCACCACCTTCCTCATCACCCTGCTGGTCTCACCGCAACTCTACTGGGGTGTGCTGGCCGGCGTGCTGATGTCGCTGAGTCATTTCCTCTACCAGCGCCTGCATCCGCGCATCATCGAAGTGGGCCTGCACCCCGACGGCAGCCTGCGCGATCGCCACCTCTGGAAGCTGCCGCCGCTGGCGCCCGACACCTATGCACTGCGCATGGACGCGGCACTGGACTTCGCCGCAGCCGCCGAGTTCGAGCGGGCCATCGTCGAGTACCTGGCCGAGCATCCGGACACCCGCCACATCTGTCTTTTCGCCCAGCCCATCAGCCACATCGATGCCACGGGCGTGGACGCCTTCCTCAAGCTGGGCAAGCAGCTGCGCGAACATGGCGTGCTTCTGCACATCAGCGGCATGAAGCTGCCGGTGGAAAAAACCTTGCTGCGAGCCGGCTGGAAACTGGGCGACGCCGGGCACCGGCTCTACCGGACCGAGGCGGAAACCCTCGCGGCGCTGCGCACGCTGGCCTGAGCCGGCATCGCGCCCGATCTGCGCAGCACGGTCAACTGAATTTCAGGAGCAGGCCGCGCCGGCCTGCACGTCTTGAAGCAGATCCACACCGCGTGGCCACAGCGCCCAGCCAGGGCCGCCGGATGCCTCGATGCAAAGCGCCGCGCCGTGCGCAGGCTGTCGCAGCTCCAACCTTGCCGCGTGCAGCCACAGGCGTCGCACCCCGAGCAGCCCCGCCACCGCCCGGTTCAACGCCCCCTTGCCGTGCGTGGCGTCCCCGAGTATGGGATGGGCGATGTGTTTCATGTGCCGGCGCAGCTGGTGGCGCCGGCCCGTGAGCGGCTGCAACTCCACCAGGGCGCAGCGTGTGCTCGCGAAATCACCATGAGCCAGCGGCAGCTCGTAGCGCTCCAGCGTGCGATACCGCGTCTGCGCCTCCTGCAACACGGTGCGGCCGGCACGGGCATCGTCTTCCATGCGCTTGAGCGGGTGGTCGATGAGCCCCGATTCCGGTGGCCAGCCGCGCACCACGGCGCGGTAGGTCTTGTGCACCAGATCCGGCGCCTCGAAGGCCTGCCCCAGCGCACGGGCCATGTCCGCATCCAGCGCGAACAGCAGCACGCCGCTGGTGCCCTTGTCGAGCCGGTGCGCGGGCCAGACCGGGCGGCCCAGCTGGTCGCGCAGCAGCTGCAGGGCAAATGACGTCTCGCCGGCATCCAGGCCGGTACGGTGCACCAGCAGGCCCGGCGGCTTGTCCACGGCCACGATCTGCTCGTCCTGATAGAGAATACGCAACATGCTTTTTCTGCTCTCGCCCGCCAAATCGCTAGACTATGACACGCCCACCGGCGACGTCCCCCACACCCACCCCCTCTTCACCAAGCAATCCGCCGAGCTCATCCAGCTCCTGCGCGACTATTCGCCGCAGCGGATCTCCGAGCTCATGGACTTGAGCGATGCGCTCGCCGGCCTCAACATCGCGCGCTACCAGGCCTGGCGCCCGAAGTTCACAGCGAAGAATTCCAAGCAGGCCGTGCTGGCCTTCGATGGTGACGTCTACGACGGCCTGGATGCCAGGACGCTCAAAGCCGAAGATCTGGCCTGGGCGCAGGAGCACGTCTGCATCCTCAGCGGCCTCTACGGTGTGTTGCGCCCGCTGGACTGGATGCAGCCCTACCGGCTGGAGATGGGCACGGCGCTGGAGAACCCGCGGGGCCGCAATCTCTACAAGTTCTGGGGCACGCGGATCGCCGATTACCTGAACGAACGTCTGCAAGCCGACAAGACGCCCGTGGTCGTGAACCTGGCCTCGCAGGAATACTTCAAGGCCGTGGACACCAAGGTGCTCAAGGCCCGCGTGATCGAATGCGTGTTCGAAGACTGGAAAGGCAGCCAGTACAAGGTCATCAGCTTTTTCGCCAAACGTGCACGGGGGCGGATGGCGCGTTATGCCCTCACCAAGCGCCTGACCACACCCAAACAGCTGGAAAAATTCAATCTCGATGGCTACGCTCACGAAGCGGCCGCATCCGAACCGGATCGTCTGGTGTTCAGGAGAAAAGTGGACGCATGAGCCTGTCCGAACGCCACCCATCTTGTTCCCTCTCCCCCTGGGAGAGGGCCAGGGGGAGAGCGACCGCAACGTGCCATACCCTCACCCCCGCCCTCTCCCAAAGGGAGAGGGAGAAAGAAACCGACTCATGACCCGTCCTGAAGACTCGTTGCTCGGCAAGGCCGTGCCCTATGTGGACCAGTACGACGCCACCCTGCTCTTCCCCATCCCCCGGCTGACAAAACGCCAGGAGATCGGCGTGCCCGCCATCCTGCCCTTCCTGGGCGCGGACCTGTGGACGGCCTACGAGCTGAGCTGGCTCAACACGCGCGGCAAACCCCAGGTGGCCCTGGCCCAGGTCACCGTGCCCTGCGAGACACCCAACATCATCGAGAGCAAGTCCTTCAAGCTCTATCTCAACAGCTACAACAACACGAAATTCGCCGACACAAGCGAGGTGCTGGCGCGCCTGCGCGCCGACCTGAGCGAAGCCGTGTGGCGCGACTCCGGCAAGACCGGGACCGTGGGTGTGAAACTCATCGCGCCCGAGCTGCTCGACCAGCAGCCCATCCACGAGCTCGACGGCCTGAGCCTGGACCGGCTGGACCTGGAGTGCACACACTACACACCGGCCCCGCAGTTGCTGAGCGCCGCCTTCGACGAACAACCGGTCAGCGAGGTGCTCACCAGCCATCTGCTCAAGAGCAACTGCCTGGTGACCGGCCAGCCCGACTGGGGCAGCGTGCAGATCGCCTACAGCGGACCGCAGATCGACCAGGCCGGCCTGCTGCAATACATCGTGAGTTTCCGCAATCACAACGAATTCCACGAGCAATGCGTGGAACGCATCTACATGGACATCTGGGCGCGTTGCAAACCCGCCAAGCTCACGGTCTACGCGCGCTACACGCGCCGCGGCGGCCTGGACATCAACCCCTGGCGCACCAGCCACCCGCAGGCCCTGCCACCGAACATACGCACGGCGCGGCAGTAAGCGCCTCCCCCGGAGCCCGGTCTCAGGGGCGACCTTGCGGCCATTGCAGATCCAGCAGTTTCCAGCCCGCCCCTGCTGTCTTCTGCACTGCGCACCGGTACCCGGAACGCACCATGGCCGCACCAAAGCTGGCCTGGGCATGGATCGTGCCCGAAGCCAACCAGACTTCGGCCATCCCCGCCCAGCGCTTGTCGTTCGCAGGCGCGGGTGTCGCTGGCCGTGAGGCGTCGGCCCTGGGCTTGCCCAGGGTCTTCAGCGCCGCCAGGGCGTATTGCTGGCAGGCGTAGCTGGCATACAGCGCATCGTCCTTGTCGGCCGCATGCGCCAGGCCGCAAGCCAGAACAAGAAGCAGGCCCCGGCCCGTCTTACTGGCCGGCATCACGGAAAGACCGTAGCGGAGACAGGGCCGGGAAGTCGCCCGCCCGTTTTTCCTTCATGGCCGTGACGGCCTCCATCACGTGTTTGTTGCTCCACACCGCCCCCTGCAGCCAGCCCATTTGCTTGAGCGCGTCGTCCACGCCGTGGTCGCGCGCGTAGTGCAGGGCCTGTTTGCTGCCCCAGATGGCCACGGGCGGTTTGCTGGCAATCTCCTTGGCCGCCTGCAGGGCGCCGGCCAGCAAGGCTTCCGGCGTGTCGAAGACCTGGTTGACCAGGCCGTAGCTCAGGGCCTGGGCCGCCGGCATGCGCCGGCCCGTGTAGGCCAGTTCCTTGACGACGCCCAGCGGGATCAGCTTGGGCAGGCGCTGCAGCGTGCCCACATCGGCCACCATGCCGATATTGATTTCCTGGATGCAGAAGAAGGCATCGGCCGTGGCGTAACGCAGGCAGCAGGCGCTGACCATGTCCACCGCGCCGCCGATGCAGCCGCCCTGGATGGCCGCGATGACGGGCATGCGCAAGGTCTCCAGCTTGGTGAAGGTGGCCTGCATATCGGTCAGCAGGTCGAAGATCGCTGCGCGGCCTTCGGCGCTGCGGTCATCCAGCGTGATCGCGCCGCCAAAGGTCTCCAGCGCCATGCCGGCGCTGAAGTGCCTGCCGGTGCTGCTGATCACCAGCACACGCGCCTCGCCGCTGGCATGCAGTTGGGTGAGCACCTGGTCCAGCTCGCGCCAGAACTGCGGGTGCATGGTGTTCATCGCCTCGGGGCGATGGAGCACCAGGTGGGCAATGTGATTGGTGATGGAGAGGGTGAAACAGTGCAGGGTGTTCATGCCCCCACTGTACTATTGAGGCTTTCATAAATCATGACAAGCACCTCACATCCGCTCGCCCTGAGCCTGTCGAAGGGCTTCGACAGGCTCAG
>JAGWTL010000420.1 GCA_028869035.1 Burkholderiales bacterium
GCCCGGCACCTCGGTCACGAAGATCAGCTTGTCGGCGTGCATGGCCATGGCCACGCTGGTGGCCACCTCTTCCATGGTCAGGTTGAAGGCCTCGCCCGTGGGCGAGAAGCCGAAGGGCGAGAGCAGCACCATGGCGCTCATGTCCAGCGTGCGGTTGATGCCGGCCACGTCCACCTTGCGCACCAGGCCCGAGTGCTGAAAGTCCACGCCGTCGACGATGCCCACCGGGCGCGCCGTGATGAAGTTGCCCGAGAGCACGCGCACCGTGGCGCCGGCCATGGGAGTGTTGGGCAGGCCCTGGCTGAAGGCGGCCTCGATCTCGTAGCGCAGCTGGCCCGCGGCCTCCTGCGCGCAGTCCAGCGCCACCTCGTCGGTGATGCGCATGCCGTGCGAGTACCTGGCCGCGTGGCCCTTGGCCTTGAGCTGTTCGTTCACCTGCGGGCGGAAACCGTGCACCAGCACGATCTTCACGCCCATGCTCTGGATCAGCGCCAGGTCCTGCGCCAGATGCTGCAGCTTGCCGGCGGCAATCGCCTCACCACAGACGCCCACCACAAAGGTCTTGCCACGGTGCATGTGGATGTAGGGCGCGACCGAGCGGAACCAGGGCACGAAGGTGAAGTTGAAGACAGCGGACATGCGGCGGGGGCGGGTAGGTGGGTCGGTCGGTGGATTTGCCGATTCTCCATGAATTTGCGGCTCCGGGGCGCAGGATCAGAGGCGATCGAGCCATTCCTGGGCCGGGACGGGCCGGGCGTAGAAATACCCCTGCAGTCCGGCGCAGTCGTTGCGCTTGAGGAAATCGGCCTGCGCCTCGGTCTCCACCCCCTCGGCCACCACATGCAGGGTGAAGTGCCGGGCCATGGACAGGATGGACTGGACGATGCCGCGGGCATTGGCATCGTCCGGCAGGCCCTGCACAAAGCTCCTGTCGATCTTGAGCTCGTACAGGGGCATGCGGTTCAGGTAGGCCAGATTGGAGTAGCCCGTGCCGAAATCGTCAATCGAAAAGCGCACACCCAGGGCGGCTAGGGCGTTCATGCGTTCCAGCACCTGCTCCATCTCGTGGATCAGCAGGCCCTCGGTCACCTCGAAGACCAGCTGATGGGCGGGGGCACCGCTGCTCTCCAGTATCTCGCGCACCCGGTCGACGAAACCCGGGTCGTTGAACTGGCGGGGGCTGATGTTGACCGCCAGGGACAGGGTGCTGCCGCGCCAGGCCATCTGCGCGAGGTGGCCGCAGCACTGCGCCAGCACCCAGTTGCCGATCTCGATGATCAGGCCCGAGCTTTCCGCCAGTTCGATGAACTGCTGCGGCGGAACGAAACCGCGCACCGGGTGCTGCCAGCGCAGCAGCGATTCGGCCCCGCAGATCCGGCCCTGGGCGTCGACCTGCGTCTGCAGGTGCATGGAGAGCTGCTGCCGCGTGATGGCCAGCTTCAGGTCCGCCTCCAGGGCCAGGCGCTCCTGGATCTCGGCGTGCATCTCGGGTTGGTAGAAGGCGACGCTGTTGCGCCCCATGCCCTTGGCCTTGTACATGGCGGTATCGGCTTCGCGCAGCAGGTCGTCCACCGATCGCGTGTGCGCCGAAAGCAGCGTCACGCCGATGCTGGCGCTCGCGCCGTTGAGCTGCTCGTCGGGTTCGTAGGGGGCGAGCAGGGCCGTGCGTATCTTCTCGGCCACGTTGAGGGCCGTGCGGCTGCAGTTGTCCAGCGCTTCGTCCAGCGAGGCCAGCAGGATCACGAACTCGTCGCCGCCGATGCGCGCCACGGTGTCCTCGCTGCGCAACAGGCCGCGCAGG
>JAGWTL010000098.1 GCA_028869035.1 Burkholderiales bacterium
TGGAGGCTGTCGGTGGCCTGTTGGCGCCCTGGACTGCCGGCCACCGGCCCGAAAAAACCGCAGCCGACTGAACCCGACCTATGGACGCCGCGTCAACGCTTCTTCAGATCGGCCAGCATGAGGCTGGACTCGCCCAGGCGGGACGCCAGGATGCGGGCGATATTGCGGTAGATGGCGGAGGCGCTTTCGGGGTTGGCGTCGATCAGCTCGCGGTAGAAACGCATGGCCACCAGCGGGCCGGCGGCGCGCACCGTGGCCGAGCGCACATCGTTGCCCACCAGGGCCATCTCGCCGAAGCATTCACCCGGCCCCAGGCGGGCCAGCTCCACCGGCTTGCCGTCACGCAGTTTCTCGACCACCACATCCCCGGCAATCAGCACGTAAAAGGAGTTGCCCATGTCGCCTTCGCGGAACACCGCCTCGCCGGCCTGGATGGTGAAATGCTCGCCGGTGGCCAGGGTATCCAGCAGACAGGGCTGGCTCATGCCGGCGAAGATCGGAACCTTCTGCGCAATCTTCTGGATGATGGCCGGGTCGAGCTTGAGGGCCGGGGCCGCACGTTGCGGCAACATCTCGGCCCGCACCCGCTCGGCGATGTTCTGGACGATGGCTGGATCGATACCCATGTTCTTGTAACCCTGGTTACACCCTCGGAAGACGGCATGCATGAAATGCCCCTGCTCATCTTACACACCGACGGGGTTTCCGGGCGAGCCCGGCGCAACGTTGCACAGCAGTTTGCGAACGATTGCACAGAAACCCCAGCCTCACCATAATGATCGCGATGAAGCCCACCCCCGAGGCAAGGCCCGCCGTGCTCGACGTGGAAGCGTCCGGCTTCGGCCGCGACAGCTACCCCATCGAAGTCGGTTACGCCCTGCCCGACGGCCGCGTCTTCTGCACCCTGATCCGGCCTGAACCCCAGTGGACCCACTGGGACCCGCAGGCCGAGCGCCTGCACCAGATTCCCCGCCCCGCCCTGCTGAACCGCGGCCGGTCCGCGGTCGAGGTGGCCACCCTGCTCAACGAGCAACTGCAGGGCCGAACGGTCTACTCCGACGGCTGGAACCACGATTACACCTGGCTGGCCCTCTTGTACGACGCGGCCGGCCAGCGCCAGCGCTTCAAGCTGGAGAACCTGCGCGCCCTGTTGCAGGAAGACGAGGCCGAGCGCTGGCATGCCATCAAGCAGCAGATCGCCGATGAACGCGGGCCCCAGCGCCACCGCGCCAGCGCCGATGCCCGCCTGCTGCAACTGACCCTGCAGCGTGTGCGCCAGGGCGCCACCCTGCCGTCCTGAGGACCGGACGCCCCGTATACTCGGCGTCTAAGAGGTCGTCCCCATGGCAGCGAGCAGGCGAGGCGGGGCCGGCATAATAAACATACCCACACTCTCGAAGATTCCGATCGCATGGCCGTTCTCACCATCGTCTTTGCCGACCTGACCGGAAGCACCGGGCTGTTCGAAGCGTTGGGCAATGCCAAAGCGGCCGAGGTGGTGACCCGCACCACGCACTGGATCGGTAAGCTCTTTCAGGCCCGCGGCGGCCGTGTCATCAAGTACCTGGGCGACGGTGTGCTGGCCTCCTTTGGCAATAACCAGGCCGCCGTGCTGGCCATGGTCGAGATGCAGCGCATGCAGCGCGAGCGCAGCGGCAGCCTGCCCGGCATGAGCAAGATGCGGATCAAGGTGGGCCTGGCGCGTGGCGAGGTCGTGGAACAGGATGGTGACTGCTTCGGCGACGCCGTCAACATGGCCTCGCGCCTGAGCGACCTCTCGGGCGCCGAGCAGATCTTCGCGTCTGAGAGCGTGATCGACGCGCTCTACAGCGACGGCGAGATCAACTTCCGCAACCTCGGCCCCATGGACATCCGGGGGAAAAGCGAGCCGGCCACGGTCTACCGCATCGACTGGCAGCGCGAGACCACCTCCGAGATCATGACCATGCAGGCCGGGTTGGAAACGGTCGGCGCCCCCAGCAGCCGCCTGCCCAGCACCATCGAGCTGACCTGGCGCGAACACAACATCCTGTTCGAGGCCATGGACATGCCGGTCTTCCTCGGCCGCGGCAACGACGCCCAGTTCGCCGTGCTGGATCCGCGCGTTTCTCGCCTGCACGCCCGGCTGGACCGCCGCGGTGAACTCTTCGTGCTATCGGACATCAGCAGCTACGGTACCTGGGTGCGGTTTGCCGGCTCCACGGCCGTGATCTCCCTGCGCCGCCAGGAATGTGTGCTGCTGGACAAAGGCGAGATGGCGCTGGGCGCCTCCTTCGACGACCCGACCGCGCCGGTCGTCAGCTTCTGGTTCACCAACAAGAACAACTAGAGAGACAGGGCCATGAGCCGCCGGGCCCTCCCCAAGCTGATCGACGATCTGCGCACCTACCAGGCCGAACTGGAAGCCCAGAACAGCGCGCTCGAATTCAGCCGCATCGCCGCCGAAGGCGCCTCCGAACGATTTGAATCCCTGTTCTCCAACGTGCCCCTGGGGCTCATGGTGGTGGACGAGTTCGGCATGGTGGAGCAGAGCAATGCCATGGCGCTCAAGCTCTTCCGCCCCAAGGAATCCGACCCCCCGCTGAATTTCCTGCTGCCCCTGGTCACCCCCGACCATATCGAACGCGTGCAACAGGCCCTGGACGAGGCCAAGCTGCAGGGCCAAAGCGACACCAACGAGGTGGTGTTCTCCAGCGGCCTGGAAGCCCGCTTCACCGGTGATCTGCACATCGCGCGCATCCAGTATTCGCAGGACCGCGACCTGACCCACTTCATCTGCGCCGTGATCGACCAGGGCCCGCTGCTGACCGAACGGCGCGCCCTGCAGGAACGCCGCCGCGCCCTGCAGGAAAGCGCCCTGGCCCTGCAGCAGCGCAACGAAGAGCTGCGCCTGAGCGAAAACCGCCTGGCCGCCATCATCAACTCGTCCCTGGACGCCATCCTCTGCGTCGACGCCGAACAACGCATCACCGTCTTCAACCCGGCCGCCGCCGCGCTCTTCCAGTGCCCGCCGGAAGAAGCGCTCAAGACCTCGCTCGGGCGTTTCCTGCCCGAATCGATCGACGCCATCGCCGCCACCCGCGTCTCGACCCAGGCCACGCTGGGCGAAGTCAACGGCCGCACCGCCGACGGCCACCCGCTGGCACTGGAGGTCAGCGTCTCGCGCGAGCGCCAGCCCGAGGGCGACGGCGACATCACCACCGTCTTCGCGCGCGACCTCACGACACGCCGCCAGATGGAGGCGCAGCGCAACATCCTCGAAGCCCAGTTGCGCGAGGCGCACAAGATGCAGGCCATCGGCACCATGGCCGGTGGCATCGCGCACGACTTCAACAACATCCTGGGCGCCATCCTGGGCAACGTCACACTGGCGCGCCAGGATGCCGGGGCCGACTCGCCGGTGCAGGTCAGTCTGAGCGAGATCGAGAAGGCTGGCCGGCGCGGACGCAATCTGGTACGCCAGATCCTGACCTTCAGCCGCAACGAAACCCCGAAACGCCACCCCATCCACCTGATCGAAGTGGTGCAGGAATCGGTGCGCCTCATGAAAGTCACGCTGCCGCCCACGGTGGACCTCCAGGTGCGCCTGCGCGAGACGCCGGCCGTGCTGGCCGACGCCACCCAGGTCGAGCAGGCGCTGATCAACCTGTGCACCAACGCCATCCACGCCATCGGCAGCACACGCGGCACGGTCAGCATCGAACTGGGCAGCGCCAGCCCCGACCTGCTGGAATGCCAGCGCCTGGGCCTGGCCGACGGGCGCTACGTGGCCCTGGCCGTGCGCGACAGCGGCAGCGGCATGGAGCCCGAGACCCTGCAGCGCATCTTCGAGCCCTTCTTCACCACCAAGCCTGTGGGCCTGGGTACGGGCCTGGGTCTGGCCGTGGTGCACGGCGTGATGCGCACCCACCTGGGTACGGTGGATGTGAGCAGCACGCCCGGCCTGGGCAGCGAGTTCACCCTCTATTTCCCGGTGGCCGATGACGACGTCCCCTCGGTCCCGGCCGAGCCCACGCGCCTGCAGACCGTGATGGGCTTCGGCCGTCACGTGATGTACGTGGACGACGACCAGGCCCTGTCCTTCCTGGTCGAGCGCGTGCTGGGACGGCGCGGCTTCAAGGTCAGCGCCTACACCGACCCGAAGCTTGCGCTGGCCGCGCTGCGTGGGCAACCCGACGACTACGACCTGCTGGTGACCGACTACAACATGCCAGGTTACAGCGGCGTGGAGCTGCTCAACGACGCGCGCCGCATCCGCCCCCAACTGCCCATGGCCCTGGCTTCGGGTTACATCACGCCCGAGATCGAGGCCAACGCGCTGGAAGCCGGCGCGCGCGCGCTGATCCACAAGCCCAACGACGTCTCGGAGCTCTGCGATACCGTGCAGCGCCTGATACAAGGTGAGATCGAGCTCTGAGCCTGGCGCAGGCATCTCCTGCCTGCACGCCGACGAGGCCCTGCTCGTGCTGGACAAACCGGCCGGCCTGCTGGCGGTGCCCGGCCGTGGCACCGACAAGCAGGACTGCGCCAGCACCCGCGCGCAGGCGCAATGGCCCGACGCGCTGATCGTGCACCGGCTGGATATGGCCACCTCGGGTCTGCTGCTGATGGCGCGCGGCGCGGCCATGCAGCGCAGGCTCAGCATGGCCTTCGCATCACGCTCGGTCCGAAAGCACTACGTGGCGCTGGTCGCCGGCCACGTGCCGCCCTCGGCCGCCGGCTGGGGCGAGATCGACCTGCCGCTGATGAACGACTGGCCCAAGCGGCCGCGACAGATGGTGGACCCGCGCGGCAAACCCAGCCTCACGCGCTGGCTCGTGCTCGCGCACGAGAGCGACGACCGGGGCCGGCCGCTGACGCGCCTGGCGCTGGAACCCGTCACGGGCCGCACGCACCAGCTGCGCGTACATCTGCAGGCCATCGGCCACCCCATCCTGGGCGACGCACTCTATGCGGATGCCGACGCCCGGGCGCACAGCCCGCGCCTGCTGCTGCACGCCTGCGAGCTGGCACTCACCCACCCCCTCACGGACGAGGCCCTTCAGTGGCACAGCCCGCCCCCCTTCTGATCCCTGCTGCCACAATGCCGTTCGCGTTGAGCCTGTCGAAACGCGCTGCACATCCCACGCGGGACTTCGACAAGCTCAGTCCGAACGGATGAACTCGAAAGCCTGGACATGAGCGACACCCATCTCTACATCCTCACCGGCGCCTCGCGCGGCATGGGTCTGGCCATGGCACAGCTGCTGCTGGCGCCCGGTCACAGCCTGCTATGCATCTCGCGCCAGGCAAACGCCGGGCTGACCGCGCAGGCGGCACAGGCCGGCTGCACACTGGAGCAGTGGCCGCTGGACCTCGCCCACAGCCGCGAAGCCGCAGCGATGTTGCGCCAGTGGCTGGGCAAGCCGGGGCCACGTCCCGCCAGTGCCACACTGATCAATAACGCCGGCATGATCCCACGCATAACGCCGCTGTCGGACATCGATCCGGACGACCTGGCCCGGACGCTGCGCGTGGACCTGGAAGCGCCCATGGCGCTCAGCGCCGCCTTCCTCGCCGCCACCGGAGGCTGGGGCGTGCCGCGCCGCATCCTCAATATCTCCTCGGGCCTGGGCCGCCGGCCCATGGCCTCGCAGGCCGTCTATTGCGCGGCCAAGGCAGGGATGGACCACTACACACGCTGCCTGGCGCTGGAAGAGGCGCGCAAACCCCAGGGTGCCCAGGTCTGCTCGCTGGCGCCCGGTGTGGTCGACACCGACATGCAGCTGCAGCTGCGCGGCGCCGATGCCGCGGCCTTTCCGGACCGCGCGCGCTTCGAACAACTCAAGAGCGGCGGCCAGCTCGACAGCCCCGATGCTGCAGCGCGCAAGGTGCTGGCCTATCTGGACCGGCCTGACTTCGGCAGCGAGCCGGTGGCCGACGTGCGGGGGTAAGCACAACCCGCTCGCTTCGAGCTTGTCGAAACGCGCGCATGCAAAGCTCTCGCCCATGGCTTCGACAAGCCTGTCCTGAGCTGAGCCGAAGGGCTCAGCCCGAACGGGGGGAATTTGCGATACGCAGCCCCAGTGCAGCGTCAGCGCCGGGATGGTGGTATGTGCCGCACGCGCTGCGCTGGTGGGCAACAGGATGTGCTGAAACATGGGAACCTCCTGCTCGAAGCAAGTACGGCTCGACTTCAGACCGGCTATTGCACGCCGACTTGATCCGTATCAAGCTTCAGGCCCACCCGGCCAGCCGCTTTGGCGGCACACTGGACCTCCGCAACGCGACGACCATGACACCCCCCAAGCAACGCAGCCTGGCCGCCAAACTGACGCTGGCCGCCACCCCCTTCCTGCTGCTGGCCCTGCTGGCCACGGCGGCCACGCTGTGGGTGACCTGGCAGCTCGACGGCGGCGCCGCCGCCGTCAACGAGGCCGGGCGCATGCGCATGCAGGCCTACCGCATGGCGCTCACGCTGAGCACCGGCCAGGCCAGCGAAGTGCCGCCACTGGTGCAGGAATTCGAAGGCAGCCTGGCCGTGCTGCGCCGCGGCGACCCCGAGCGTCCGCTCTTTGTACCCTGGGACGAGACCGTGCAGGCGCGCTTCGCCGTGATCGAGCGGGACTGGGCCGATTTTCGCCACCTGCTGGTCCGCCCGGTCACGTCCGCACAGCCGCAGCAACTGCGTGATCTGACCATCGCCTTCGTCGGCCACATCGACGCTTTCGTGCTCGGTATCGAAACCCAAATCTCGCGCTGGACGGCCATCCTGCATCTGCTGCAGACCACGCTGATGGCCCTGGTCATCCTGGGTGCCGTCGTGATGCTTTACATGGGCCAGCTGCTGGTGCTCGAACCCGTGGGCCTGCTCAAGCGCGCCATCGAGAAGATCCAAGGAGGTGATTTCGACGCGCGCGTCGAGCGCGTCAGCAGCGACGAGTTCGGCACCCTGGCCGAAGGCTTCAACGACATGGCCGCGCACCTGCAGTCCATGTACCGGCACCTGGAAGCCAAGGTGGCCGAGAAAACCGCCGAGCTGGAAGAGAAGCGCGAGCGCCTGGAGAGCCTCTACGAAATCACCGCGCTGGTGGCGCGCAGCACCTCGCTGGACGAACTGGCTCAGGGTTTTGTGCGCAGCATCCGGGGCATCTCTCGTGCCGACGGCGTGGCGCTGCGCTGGTCCGACCAGACCAACCAGCGCTACCTCATGCTCGCCGCCCAGGGCCTGCCTGAAGAAATCGTGCAGGCCGAGCATTGCATCCACAAGGGTGACTGTCATTGCGGCACCGGCATGACGGCCGACACCAGACTGCGCGTCATCCCCATCCACACCCTGGGTGACACGCGCGATCGTCTGTGCGGCCAGGTCGGTTTCGAGTCGCTGGTCAACATTCCGGTGCACCTGCACGACCGCCTGATGGGCGAGGTGGACCTATTTTTCCACGCCCGCACCGAACCCTCGGCCGCCGAGCGCTCCCTGCTGGAAGCCCTGGCCAGCCACCTGGCCGGCGCCATGGAAAACCTGCGCCTGAACGCGCTGGATATGGAAGCCGCGGTATCCCAGGAGCGCCACCTGCTGGCGCGCGAACTGCACGACTCCATCGCGCAGTCGCTCGCCTTCCTGAAGATCCAGGTGCAGCTCATGCGTGACGCCCTGGCTGCGGGCGACCGCCAGGACATGGCCAAGGTGCTGGAAGAGATCGACGCCGGCGTGCGCGAAAGTTATGGCGACGTGCGCGAGCTGCTGATGCACTTCCGAACCCGCACCAACACCGAAGACATCGAGACCGCGCTCACCACCACCCTGCACAAGTTCGAGCTGCAAAGCGGCCTGAAAGCCCACCTGCAGATGCAGGGCCAGGGCCTGCCGCTGGCGCCCGACCTGCAGATCCAGGTGCTGCACATCGTGCAGGAGGCTCTCTCCAACGTGCGCAAGCACGCCCGCGCCTCGAGGGTCTGGCTCGATGTGCAGCAGCAACCCGAGTGGCGCTTCGAGGTGCGCGACGACGGCAGCGGCTTCGACACCCGCGACGGCAGCATCGACGACAGCCACGTGGGCCTGCGCATCATGCGCGAACGCGCCGAGCGCATCGGCGCGCGGGTCGAGATCATCTCCACCCCGGGCGCCGGCACCTCCGTGGTGCTGACCCTGCCGGCCCAGCTGATCGCCGCCCGCGCGCCCGCGCCCACCCTCCCGCTAACCGGCACCCTTGAACATGCAGCCTGAGCGCATCCGCATCCTGGTGGTCGACGACCACACCCTGTTCCGCCGCGGCCTGATCGCCCTGCTGGCACGCGAGCCGAACTTCGAGGTCGTGGGCGACGCCGCCGACGCCGGCGAGGCCCAGCACCGCGCCCAGGAACTGCAGCCCGACCTGATCCTGCTGGACAACCACCTGCCCGGCGTGCGCGGCGTGGACGCCCTGCCCGCCCTGCGCGAAGCCGCGCCGAAGGCCCGCGTGCTGATGCTCACCGTCAGCGAGGACGAGCAGGACCTGGGCACCGCATTGCGGGCCGGCGCCGCCGGCTACCTGCTCAAGACCATCGAAGGCGATGCCCTGGCCACGGCCGTCGCCCGTGTCATGCGCGGTGAAAGCGTAGTGGCCCTCGAGATGACCAGCAAGCTGGTCTCCGCCTTCCAGAATGGCGGGGCAGCACCGCAAACGGCCATGCCCGCGCCCAGCCCGGCCCAGACCCTGCTGGGGCAACTCTCACCGCGCGAACGCGACATCCTGCTCGGCATCGCCCGCGGCTCCAGCAACAAGGAGATCGGCGCCGAACTCGGCATCGCCGAGACCACGGTCAAGATCCATGTTCAGCACGTGCTGCGCAAGCTGGCGGTTAGCACGCGTGTGCAGGCGGCGGTGCTGGCGACGAGTGCGGGGGTGAGCTAGCCGACCGGGGACGGACGTCGCACACAACCCCTGTCAAGCTCCATCCGGCCCGGGAGCCATCGAAACGTTCACGCCCTGATGGACCTGAGCACCAGGAATATCCATCGATGCAAAGAGTATCGATCCGCTGGTCGACTCGGTGCAATACAAGGTTTTCCGCTCCGGCCCGCCGAATGCCAGATTGGTCAATGACGGCCCCGTGTCGGCACGCAGAACCTGCACCGGTTCTGCCCGGTGATTGAGAACCCACACGTAGGCCAAGCCGGGGTTGGCCACCAACAGATTACCGGCAGCATCTATCGTCAGCCCATCAGGCCCGCTGGGGCCGTATGACGTGAAGAACTGCCCGGTCTTGGAGACGCCGCCGTCAGCCAGCAGCGGCATGCGCCAGACGCAGTTGCCACGCGTGGCCGCGACGAACAGGAACTTCTCGTCCAGCGACAGCACGATGCCGTTGGGGCTGGGCACGTTGGACAGCAGCA
>JAGWTL010000421.1 GCA_028869035.1 Burkholderiales bacterium
ACGATCACCAGCCAGGCCGTGCCCACCGCCAGGCGCACGCCGGTCAGCATGTAAGGCAGCACGGCGGGGAAGAGGATCTTGGTGACGATCTTCCACTCGGAGAGCTGCAGCACGCGCGCCACGTTCATGTAGTCCTGCGGCACGCGCTGCACGCCCACCGCGGTGTTGATGATCATGGGCCAGATCGAGCAGATGAAGATGGTCCAGATGGCCGCCGGGTTGGCGCCCTTGAAGACCAGCAGGCCGATGGGCAGCCAGGCCAGCGGCGAGACCGGGCGCAGCAGACTGATGAGCGGGTTGAACATGCGGCTCAGGAAGGTGAAGCGCCCGATCATGAAACCGGCCGGGATGCCCACCGCCGCGGCCAGGCCGAAGCCCAGAGCCACACGTTCGAGCGACATCAGCACGTTCCAGCCCACGCCCTGGTCATTGGGGCCCTTGCGGTAGAAGGGGTCGCTGAAGATGTCGAGCGCCTGCTTGAAGGTATCGGCCGGGCTGGGGATGCTGCTGTTGCTGGTGATGGTCACCAGCGCCCAGATGCCCACCAGCAGGGCCAGGCCCAGCACGGGGGGAATGACGCGCAGCCACAGGCCGCGCCAGTCGTAGGGCAGGGTGCGATCCGTTCGCCCTGAGCCTGTCGAAGGGCTCGCGGGGGCTTCGACAGGCTCAGCCCGAACGGCTGAGGGGGTCCTGGCCTCGGCGGCCAGGGCGGGTACAGAGTGAAACACGGCGCTGACCATGGTGCGTTCCTTTGCTCGGCCCTCAGGCCTTGATCTTGAAGCTGTCGGCGTACTTCTTCGGGTCCTTGCCGTCCCAGACCACGCCGTCGATCAGCTTGCTGCTGCGCATGGCGTCCTTGGGCACGGCGGCCTTGGCGGCTGTGGCGGCCTGCTTGTAGAGATCGATCTGGTTGATCTGCTTGGCCACCGCCAGGTAGTCCGGGTGTTCCTTGAGCAGGCCCCAGCGCTTGTGCTGGGTGAGGAACCACATGCCGTCGGAGAGGTAGGGGAAGGTCACTGCGCCCTCGTTGTAGAACTTCATGTGGTTGGGGTCGTCCCAGGTCTTGCCCATGCCGTCCTGGTAGCGGCCCAGGATGCGCTGGTTGATCGCGTCCACGCTGGTGTTGACGTAGCTCTTGTCGGCCACGGTCTCGGCCATCTTCATCTTGTTGGACAGCCCGGCGTCGATCCACTTGCCGGCCTCGATGATGGCAGCCGTGACGGCGCGCGCGGTGTTGGGGTATTTCTGCACGAACTCGGCCGTGGTGCCCAGGGCCTTCTCGGGGTGGTCCTTCCAGATCTCCTGCGTGGTGGCCGCGGTGACGCCGATGCCGTCGATGATGGCGCGGTGGTTCCAGGGCTCACCCACGCAGTAGCCGTCCATATTGCCCACGCGCATGTTCGCCACCATCTGGGGCGGCGGCACGGTGATGACCTTGGCGTCCTTCATGGGGTTGATACCCGCCGAGGCCAGCCAGTAGTACAGCCACATGGCGTGGGTGCCGGTGGGGAAGGTCTGGGCGAAGGTGTATTCGCGCTTTTCGCTGGCCATGAGCTTGGCCAGGCTGGCCGCGTTCACGGCGCCCTTGTCGGCCAGCTTCTTGGACAGGGTGATGGCCTGGCCATTGTGGTTCAGGTTCATCAGGATGGCCATGTCCTTCTTGGGGCCCGAGACACCCAGGTGCACGCCGTAGATCAGGCCCCAGAGCACGTGGGCCATGTCGAGTTCGCCGTTGACCAGCTTGTCGCGCACGCCGGCCCAGCTGGCTTCCTTGCTGGGGATGATCTTGACGCCGTA
>JAGWTL010000422.1 GCA_028869035.1 Burkholderiales bacterium
GGTGGGTTACGGCATGGACGCCTACGGCTACTGGCGCAACCTGCCGGGCATCTGGGCGCTCGATATTTGAACGGGCCCCGCCTCAAGAGGCGGGGGTATCAACTTCCGTAGCCCATGGTCCGGGGCAGCCAGAGCACGATCTCGGGGAACAGGGTCATGGCCACCAGCAGCCCCAGCAGCATGACCAGGAAGAGCCAGCCTTCGCGCATCATCTCGCCGATCGGGATGCCGGTCAGCGCCTTGGTGACGAAGAGCAGCATGCCAAAAGGCGGGTGGATCAGGCCGATCATCATGTTGAGCACCACCAGCACGCCGAAGTGGACCAGGTCCACACCCAGCATTTTCGCCGCAGGCAGCAGCATGGGCACGAAGACCAGCAGCAGGACCGAGACGTCGAGGAAACAGCCCAGGACCAGGAACAGGGCGTTCACCATGAACAGGAACTGCAGGCGGCTCAGCTGCAGGCCCTCGACCCAGGCGGCCATGGCCTGGGGCACGCCCTCGGCCGTGAAGGCATAGTTCAGCATGAAGGAGCCGGCCAGGATGATGGTGATCACGGCGCTGGAACGCGTGGATTCGAGCACCACACCCCAGAAGGAACGCCAGCTGAGCGCGCGGAACACCAGGGCGGCCAGGATCAGCGCATGCAGGGCCGCAACGGCCGCCGCCTCGGTGGGCGTGAAGGCGCCCGAGTAGATGCCGCCCAGCAGCACGATGGGCATGGACAGCGGCAGGGCGCCGCGAAAGACGATGCCCGGCCATTCCTTGAGCGGCACCGGGGCCTCGCGCGGCATCTGGCGCTTGCGCGCGATGTACTGCACCACCCCCATCATGAGCAGCGTCATGCAGACCCCGGGCACGACACCGCCCAGGAACAGCGCGCCGACCGAGGCACCCGACACCAGCGCGTAGATCACCATGGGAATCGAGGGCGGGATGATGGGCCCCAGCGTTGCGCTGGCCACCACCACGGCCCCGGCGAAACCTCGGCTGTACCCGGGCTTCTTGAGCATCTGCTTGATCGTGACCAGGCCCGGCCCGGCCGCGTCGGCGATGGCGCTGCCGCTCATGCCCGAGAAGATCACGCTGACGAGGATGTCCACCTGCGCCAGGCCGCCGCGCATGCGGCCGACCAGGATGCGGCAGAAGTCGAAGATGCGTTCGCTGACCGTGCCCGCGTTCATGATGTTGGCGGCGAAGACGAACAGCGGCACCGCCAGCAGCACATAGCTGTTGTACAGGCCGTTGCTGACCTGCTCGGCCACCAGGCCCAGGTCCTGGCCCTTGACCAGCAGGTAGGCGACCCCGGCCATCAGCATGGAAAAGCCGATGGGCATGCGCAGCAGCATGCCGGCCAGCACCGCGCCCACCAGCGCCCACAGTGCCAGGCTCATGATCTGTGCTCCAGATTTTCCAGGTCCCGGCCCCGGCAAGCCTGCCAGAGGCCATGGAGGCTGCGCCACACCAGGGCCAGCAGCAGCAACACGAAAGGCAGGAAGACCCACTCAAAGGACAGGCCCAGCACGGGTGTGCCCTCGCGTCCCATGAAATGCACATAGTCCCAGCTGGCGGGGAGGGCCACCGCCGCCAGACTGCCGATCAGCAGGTGGCCGGCGATGCGCATCCCGCGGCGCACACGCAGGCTGGCGCTGTTCCACAGCAGGTCGAACACCACGTGCTCGCGCTCGGGCACCATGAAGGCGCAGGCCCACAGGATGGCCCAGAGGTAGAGGATCACGGCCAGCTCGTCGGTCCAGGGCAGCGGGTGGTCGAAGCCGAAGCGCGCCG
>JAGWTL010000423.1 GCA_028869035.1 Burkholderiales bacterium
ACCCCGGCGGCGTCCACGCGCCTACCGCATGATTTTTTTGATCCGCAACGCATCTTGAGAAATTAGTGTGAACAGGCCCTAGCGTAGCCGAAAGCCGTGCGCCATCCAATAGTTCGACAGAACTAGGGTCAGCGTCAAGGCTATTGCGGCGGGCGCGCCAGTCCGGTGCGTGGGCGATCCTGATGCTTTCCTGATGCCCTGGGTGTTACGCTGATGGCTCATGAAAACGCCGACAGCCTCCGCAACGCTGCGACGCTGGGCCATGGTGACCGGCCTGCTGGCCCTGGCCACGGGCTTGTGCTGGGTATGGGAGCCCCATGTGTCTCTGACCAGCCAGGCCATGCTCTACGTACTGGCCGTGGTGATCGCGGCCTACTGGCTGCCCTGGCTGGAGTCGGTGAGCTGTGCCGTGGGGGCCGTCATCGCGCTGAATTTCTTTTTCGTGCCCCCGCGCTGGACTTTCGAGGTCGAGAGCCAGGAGCACCTGATTGCGCTGGCGGTCATGCTGGTGGTCGCCCTGGTCATCAGCCGGCTGGCCAGCGGCTTGCGGCGCGAAACTGAAATTGCACGACGCAACGAGCAGCGGGCGCGCCAGCTGCAGGCCCTGGCCAGCGGCTTGGCGTCTGCCACGCAGACGCAGGACGTGCTGGGCCTGGGACAGGCGGCCCTGGCCGAGGCTTTTGCCGGCCCCAACCAGCTGGTGCTGGCGCACGCGCATGGTGAGCCCGAACCGGGCGAGGGTCTGGAGTCGCAGGTGCGCGACGGCCTGCGCAGCTGCATGAAGGAGGGGGCCGTGCTGGGCCCGGGCACCGGACGCTGGCCGGGCTTGCTGGCCTGGTACCTGCCGCTGGGCGAGCAGGGTCAGGTGTCCGGGGCGGCCTGCGTGCGCCCTGCACAGGCCAGCGACGAAAGCGGGCGGGAGCATGCCCAGGCCCTTTGTGCGCTGCTGGCCCAGGCCCTGGGACGCCTGCGCCTGGGGCAGGCCATGCAGGCGGCGCAGACCGAGGCGCAACGCCAGCAGTTGCAAAGTACCTTCCTCGCCGCCATCTCGCACGACCTGCGTACACCGCTGGCGGCCATCGTGGCGGCGGCCTCCTCCCTGCAGACGCAGCGCGAGAGGCTCGATGCACCCACCCAGGCCCACCTGCTGCAGGGCATCGTCAACGAGGCCAATTACCTGAGCAGCATGAGCGACAACACCCTGCAGCTGCTGCGCCTGGCCCAGCCCGGGCAGGCCTTGCAGTTCGGCTGGGAATCGCTGGAGGAGATTGTCGGCGCCGTGCTGGGCCGCGTGCGCAAGCATGATCCGGCGCGCCGCATCCGCTCGCGTGTGCCCGAAGGTCTGCCTCTGGTGCGGGCCGATGCGGTGCTGCTCTCGCAGCTGCTGGCCAATCTGCTGGACAACGCGCTGAAGTACAGCGAGGGTGAGGTCGAGCTGAGCGTGGAGCCCCATGAGGCCAGGCTGGAGGTCTGCGTCAGGGACCGGGGCCCGGGCATCCCCGAGGCCGAAAGCGAAACCATCTTTCAGCCCTATGTGCGGGGCGACCGTTCCGGCCGGCGCGGCACGGGCCTGGGGCTGGCGGTGTGCCGCGCCATCGCCCAGGCGCACGGCGCGCCGCTGATCCTGCGGCCGCGTGCAGGTGGCGGCAGCAACTTCTGCCTGCAACTGCCTGTCGAGGCCCAACCCGCGACGCCGGAGCCTGCACCATGACCCTGCGTGTGCTGGTGGTCGAGGACGACCGCGAAATCCGCGCGCTGGTGCAGTCCGCACTCGCGC
>JAGWTL010000424.1 GCA_028869035.1 Burkholderiales bacterium
TACAGGCCCTGCGGCAGGGCGACGTAGACGTCCACCTCCTGCGCATGCATGGCCGAGGGGGCGGTGCGGCCGTCTTCGGCCGGGCGGTTGATGCCGGCCGTGGCCCACAGCAGGTCCGACAGCTGCTGCGCCGTCAGCGCCGTGGGGCGGAATTCGCGCCCGGAGTGGCGGCGCTGTAGTGCCTCCATCAGCGGCAGGCCGCCCGTGGTCTGCGGCGCGGGCAGGGGCAGTTCTTCCAGCACGTCGCCGCTGGCCGGCTGGCCATGCAGCTGGCCCAGCAGCCCCAGGGCCATCTTGCTCAGAGTACTCATGGCACTCTGAATCGCCCCGGGTTTTGAGGAGGCTCCAACTCTTAAGAGAATGGAGCCATGAACAAGTCCCCGAAGTTTTCCCCGGAAGTCAGGGAGCGCGCCGTGCGCATGGTGCAGGAGCACCGAGGCGAGTACCCCTCGCTGTGGGCGGCCGTTGAATCGATAGCCCCCAAGATCGGCTGCGCGCCCCAGACGCTGCTGGAATGGGTCAAGCGCGAGGAAGTCGATGCCGGGCAGCGCGTTTTTTGCCCAGGCGGAGCTCGACCGCCGACTCAAGTCCTGAAGGCTTACATCGACCGCTACCGGGATGCCTACGGGGTCGAGCCGATTTGCAAGGTCTTGCAGATTGCCCCGTCGTGCTACCGGCGCCATGCGGCGCAGCAGCGCAACCCGCAACTGCGCGGTGCACGTGCCAAGCGTGATGATCAGATCATTCCTGAGATCCAGCGCGTGTGGCACGCCAACTGGCAGGTCTACGGCGCCGACAAGGTCTGGCTGCAGATGAACCGTGAACGATGCCGCTATCTCTGTTCTTCAGCGTCGCAAAGGCGGTCACCGCCAGTACGTTTTCACCTACGAGGGGCAACCTATCCGCCAAGTCAGTACAAAGGCATGGCGGGCGGCATTGAAGCGAGCTGGGATTACGGATTTCCGATGGCATGACCTCCGACACACCTTCGCCACTTGGCACCGGGAGGAGGGTACGCCTACTTGGGAACTGCAGCGTCTGGGCGGCTGGAAATCGGCCTCTATGGTCGAGCGTTACGCCCATGTGGGGGCGGAGGGCTTGCAATTAGCTGCCTCTAGGCTGGATAATCTGTGCAAGGCAACGATCCTAGAGGAAACGGGATAAGGCGGGAACAAGAGGGAAAAGGCGGGATTTTTTCAATGAAATCAGGGCTCTACAGCACCTGACGACGCCAGGCCCAGCCATCTGGGGTGGCGACGATCTTACCTGGGGTGGCAACGCTTCCAGCGGAAAACGTGCCGGCCCCTGGCCGAGGCAATCCGAGCAGTTGGGCGACGTCGACCAACAGGGCCTCCGTGCCCTCCACACGGGGACAAACGGCCGCCAGGGTGGCCTTGCACCCGACCACTGCTGCAGCCGCCTGGCTGATCGCCCTGGGCCGGCTCAGAACCGGCGAATTCGGACGGCAGCGTCCGAATTCCCTCAGAGGGAGGGCCATCATGAATTCGGACGAGGGTTGGGGCTGCTTCATGGCTGTGGATAACCTGCTGTTGATGGCCGCTTGAAAGGCCGGTTCAAGCCCCGTTTTCAGCGGCCTGGCCGGCAGCTTCTCCGGGCACCTCGGCGGCCGGGAAAAGGTCGTGCTGGTTGCGCCTGCGGAAATCAGCCAGGCAGCGCCGGTAGATCTGGTGGACGCGCACGTAGCTGATGTCGAACTCGCGTGCCAGGTTGTGGGCCTCGCCGCGCTTCATGCGGCGGAAGATCTCCCAATCGCGC
>JAGWTL010000425.1 GCA_028869035.1 Burkholderiales bacterium
TCTATTGAGGCTTTCATAAATCATGACAAGCACCTCACATCCGCTCGCCCTGAGCCTGTCGAAGGGCTTCGACAGGCTCAGCCTGAACGGCAGGTGTCATGAATAAAGAAAACATCAATAGACAATCGCCAGAACCTGTTCCGTTCGCCCTGAGCTTGTCGAAGGGCTCGTCGACAGGACTCAAGACTGGCTTCGACACGCTCAGCCCGAACGGGGGTCTTCAATCTCCAGCCTGCCGCTCAAGACACGCCGTGCTGCTTGAACCACGCCAGGCAACGCTTCCAGCCATCGTCGGCCGCTTCCTTGCGGTAGCTGGGGCGGTAGTCGGCGTGGAAGGCGTGCGGCGCCTCCTTGTAGACCACGAACTGCGAGGCCTTTGCGCTGGCATTGCCGGCGGCCAGCGCGACCTTCATCTTCTCGACATCGGCCAGCGGAATGCCCGTGTCGGCCTCGCCGTACAGGCCCAGCACGGGGCCGTTGATGACACCCGCGATGTCGATCGGGTTCTTCGGCGTCAGATCATTCTGGTTGCCGGTGATGCGGCCGTACCAAGCCACACCGGCCTTGATGGACTTGCTGTGCGCGGCATAGAGCCAGGTCTGGCGGCCGCCCCAGCAGAAACCCGTGACGCCCACACGCGCCAGGTCGCCGCCGTTGGCGCCGGCCCAGGCCACGGCGGCGTCCAGGTCGCCCAGCACCTGCGCATCGGGCACCTTGGAGACCACCTCGGCGATCAGCTTGGCGATCTCGCCATAACTCTGCGCATCACCCTGGCGCACGAAGAGCTCGGGCGCGATGGCCAGGTAACCGGCGCGGGCGAAGCGGTTGGCCACGTCGGCGATGTGCTCGTGCACGCCGAAGACCTCGGACAGCACCAGCACCACGGGCAGGTTCCTGCCACCGGCGGGCATGGCGCGGTAGGCCGGCATCCTGAAACCCCTGACGTCGATGGTGACCTCGCCCACGGTCAGGCCGTCGGTCGGGGTCTTGATCACGGTCTGCGCCATGACGGGCAGGACGGAAGCGGCATAACCCACGCCCAGCGCGGCCTTGAGCGCCGTGCGGCGCGTGGCGCCCATCTCGGTGCTCTGGCCCGGCAGCAGGGCCTTGAATTCGGTTTCCAGATCGCGGTTCATCATGGCTGTCTCCTGGTGTGGGTGTTTGAGAGCCCATAGTCTAGGGGTGCGCCAGAAGCGCCGCACATCCCTGATCCAATCCCACACACCACAAGGTCCGATAATCGGGCATGTCCAGCCCCACCGCCTTCGGCACCCTGCCCCTCAGCCCCGCCATGCTGGATAACCTTCAGCAACTGGGCTACAGCGCGATGACCCCCATCCAGGCCGCCAGCCTGCCCATCGCCCTGCTGGGCAAGGACCTGATTGCCCAGGCCCAGACCGGCAGCGGCAAGACGGCCGCCTTCGCCCTGGTGGCGCTGGCCAATCTGAACCCGCGCCGTTTTGCCGTGCAGTCCCTGGTGCTGTGCCCCACGCGCGAGCTGGCCGATCAGGTGACCGTGGAGCTGCGGCGCCTGGCGCGCGCGCAGGACAACATCAAGGTCGTCACCCTCTGCGGCGGCGTGCCACTGCGCATGCAGAGCGCCAGCCTGGAGCATGGTGCCCACATCGTCGTAGGCACGCCGGGACGCATCCTGGACCACCTGCAACGCGGCACCTTGGACCTGGCCGCCCTCAACACCCTGGTGCTCGACGAAGCCGACCGCATGCTGGACATGGGCTTTTTCGACGACATCGCCAAGGTGGTGCGCCAATGC
>JAGWTL010000426.1 GCA_028869035.1 Burkholderiales bacterium
ACGGAATTGCCGATCTGGGTGAGTTTGAGTGCGGTCATGGCGCTTTCCTTGCGTTATAACAATTGTTATATTAGCGATTTCCCCCCCATCCGGCAAGCCACGTGATCACAGCCTCCAAACTTCTCTCGCAAGGCCAAGGCCTCGCCCCTGTGCTGCTCAAGCGCGCCTCCTCCGTCGAACTTGACTGGGACATCCGCCAGAAAAGCCGCTTCGCCGCCACCGATACTCTGGGCCGTGAACTCGGCGTCTTCCTGCCCCGTGGCACCCTGGTGCGTGGCGGCGACGTGCTGGTGGCCGAAGACGGCTCGCTGATCCGCGTGA
The DNA here is from genome assembly GCA_028869035.1 of Burkholderiales bacterium. Classification (GTDB taxonomy): domain Bacteria; phylum Pseudomonadota; class Gammaproteobacteria; order Burkholderiales; family Burkholderiaceae_C; genus Hylemonella. The sequence continues at coordinate 322 of JAGWTL010000426.1, forward strand.
TCGCCGCACCCCAGGCGGTGCTGCGCATCACGACCTGCGCCCGGCACGGCTCCCCCTTCGACCTCACGCGCGCGGCTTACCACCTGGGCAACCGCCACGTACCCATCGAACTCAAGCCCGACCACCTGAAGATCGAACCCGACCATGTATTGGCCGACATGCTGCGCGCCATGCACCTGACCGTGGTCGAGGCACAGGAGGCCTTCGAACCCGAGGGCGGCGCCTACAGCGCGGGCGGGCACGGGCTTGACCATGGCCACGCCCATGCACACGATCACGCACACGGTCATGAACACGATCATGGCCATGAGCACGGCCCCGGCTGCGGCCACGACCATGGAGACTCCCATGGACATGCGCACAAACACCCTCACTGAGCCGCTTTCGCCCTCCAGCCTGCTGCAGCTGATCTGGCTGGCTTCGCCGGCGCTGCCGGTGGGTGGTTTCTCCTATTCGGAAGGGCTGGAAGCCGCCATCGACGCCGGCCTGGTGAGCAACGAAACCACGGCCGCCGAATGGCTGGTGCAGCAGCTGCACCTGACGCTGGCGCGCGCCGACCTGCCCGTGATCGCCCAGGCCCTGGTCGCCTGGCGCAACGGTGACCACGCGCGCGTATGCGCACTCAACGCCTGGCTGCTGCAGACGCGCGAGACCGCCGAATTGAGATTGCAGACCGAGCAGATGGGCCGCTCCCTGCTGGAACTCCTCAAGACCGTTCGCCCTGAGCTTGTCGAAGGGCCCGCACGCGCATGGGCTTCGACCGGCTCAGCCCGAACGGATGATGTGCCCAGCTATCCCGTTCTGTTCGCACTCGCCGCCTCGGGCAGCGGCGTCGGTGCGCGCGACCTGCTGCTGAGCTACGCCTTCGGCTGGGCCGAGAACATGATGCAGGCCGCGCTGAAAGCCGTGCCCCTGGGCCAGACGTCTGGCCAGCGCATCCTGGCGCGCCTGTCCACCGAGATCCCCCTCGCCGTCGAGCACGCTCTGGCCCTGCACGACGAAGACCGCCAGGCCTTCAGCCCCATGCTGGCTATCCTCAGCAGCCGGCATGAAACCCAGTACTCCAGACTCTTCCGCTCCTGAATTAATAGCGCCGCTCGCGTTGAGCCTGTCGAAACGCCCACGCCAGAAAGAACAGACCATGAACGCACCTGCCCTGCACCACATCGCCAACCGTTCCAAGCCCCTGCCCCCCCTGCGCGTGGGCATCGGCGGCCCCGTCGGCTCGGGCAAGACCACCCTGCTCGAAATGCTGTGCAAGACCATGCGCGACAAGTACGACCTGGTGGCCATCACCAACGACATCTACACCAAGGAAGACCAGCGCCTCTTGACCGTCAGCGGCGCGCTGCCGGCCGAACGCATCATGGGCGTGGAGACCGGCGGCTGCCCGCACACCGCCATCCGCGAGGACTGCTCGATCAACCTCGAGGCCATCGACCGCATGCTC
>JAGWTL010000099.1 GCA_028869035.1 Burkholderiales bacterium
GCCGAGAACATGGCCTCGGAGCAGTCGGCGCGGATGGTGGCGATGAAGGCCGCTTCCGACAATGCCGGTAATGTGATCAACGAACTTCAGCTGGTCTACAACAAGACCCGCCAGGCGGCGATCACCAAGGAAATTGCTGAAATTGTCGGCGGTGCTGCGGCTGTTTAAGCCGCTGTCTAACGAATTATTTGTATTGGGGAATGACGATGAGTCAAGGTGAAATCGTTCAGTGTATCGGCGCGGTGGTGGACGTGCAGTTTGCGCGCGACAACATGCCGCGAGTCTATGACGCGCTCACGATGGAAGGCTCCGAGCTGACGCTCGAAGTTCAACAGCAGCTCGGTGACGGCGTGGTGCGTACCATTGCGCTGGGTTCTTCCGACGGTCTGCGCCGCGGCATGATGGTGCAGAATACCGGCAAGGCGATCTCGGTGCCGGTCGGCAAGGCCACCCTGGGCCGCATCATGGACGTGCTCGGTCGGCCGATCGACGAAGCCGGTCCGATCGGTGCCGAGACGCTGCGCTCGATCCACCAGAAGGCGCCGCGCTTTGACGAGCTGGCGCCGTCGCAGGAACTGCTCGAAACAGGCATCAAGGTGATCGACCTCGTTTGCCCGTTCGCCAAGGGCGGCAAGGTCGGTCTGTTCGGCGGCGCCGGCGTCGGCAAGACCGTGAACATGATGGAGCTCATCAACAACATCGCCAAGCAGCACGGCGGTTACTCGGTGTTCGCCGGCGTGGGCGAGCGTACCCGCGAGGGCAACGACTTCTACCACGAAATGAAGGACTCCAACGTTCTCGACAAGGTGTCGCTGGTCTACGGCCAGATGAACGAACCCCCGGGCAACCGTCTGCGCGTGGCGCTGACCGGTCTGACCATGGCCGAAGCCTTCCGTGACGAAGGCCGCGACGTGCTGTTCTTCGTCGACAACATCTACCGCTTCACCCTGGCCGGTACCGAAGTGTCCGCGCTGCTCGGCCGCATGCCTTCCGCCGTGGGTTACCAGCCGACGCTGGCCGAGGAAATGGGCCGTCTGCAGGAGCGCATCACCTCCACCAAGGTCGGCTCGATCACCTCGATCCAGGCCGTGTACGTGCCGGCCGACGACTTGACCGACCCGTCCCCCGCCACCACCTTCGCCCACCTGGACTCCACCGTGGTGCTGAGCCGTGACATCGCCTCGCTGGGTATCTACCCCGCCGTGGATCCGCTGGATTCCACCAGCCGCCAGCTGTCGCCCGACGTCGTGGGCGAAGAGCACTACAACACGGCCCGCGCCGTGCAGGGCACGCTGCAGCGCTACAAGGAACTGCGCGACATCATCGCGATTCTGGGCATGGACGAACTGGCGCCGGAAGACAAGCTGACCGTGGCCCGCGCCCGCAAGATCCAGCGTTTCCTGTCGCAGCCCTTCCACGTGGCCGAGGTGTTCACGGGTTCCCCGGGCAAGTACGTGCCCCTGTCGGAAACCATCCGTGGTTTCAAGATGATCGTCAACGGCGAGTGTGATCACCTGCCCGAGCAGGCCTTCTACATGGTCGGCACCATCGACGACGCCTTCGAAAAAGCCAAGAAGATCTAATCCCGCGGGCCTACCGGAGTCACCATGAACACGATCCACGTCGATGTGGTCAGTGCCGAAGATGCCATCTTCTCGGGCGAGGCGCGTTTTGTCGCCCTGCCCGGCGAAGCCGGCGAACTCGGCATCTACCCGCGTCACACCCCGCTGATCACCCGCATCAAGCCGGGCTCGGTGCGCATCGAAATGGCTGACGGCAAGGAAGAGTTCGTCTTCGTCGCCGGCGGCATCCTCGAAGTGCAGCCTGACTGCGTCACCGTCCTGTCCGACACCGCCGTGCGCGGCAAGGACCTGGACGAGGAGAAGGCCAACGAAGCCAAGCTGGCCGCCGAAGAAGCGATCAAGAACGCCAAGAGCGAGATCGATATCGCGCGCGCCACTTCCGAGCTGGCCATCGCCGTGGCCGAAATGGCGGCGGCTCGCAAGTTCCTGCAGAAGAAGTAAACCCAGTACCGCCGCGGTCCGTATGGCCGCGCCGCAAGCAAGGCCCTGTCGTGTGAACGCAGGGCCTTTGTCTTTTCAGACCGGCTTGCCAGGCAGGGCGGGACGTGGCGTCAGGCCCGTCACCCGGGCCGTCAGGCTGGAAGGGAAGCTGTCCAGCAGCGCGTTGTACTGCTGGGTGGCCAGGCTGTAGCGGTTGCGGGCCACGGTGATGCGGTTCTCCAGGCCTTCGAACTGGCCCACCATGGGCAACAGGCCGGGCGCACGGCGAGCCGCCTGCAGGACAGGCGCCAGGGTGGCGGTCAGCGCGGCTTGCGCAGCGGCGTGGGCTAACAACTGCGCTGCATCATCGGGCAGTGCGGGCGCGGAGGGCTGCGCGCCAGCCTGCTGACGGGCCTGGGCCAGGCCTGCCAGCAGGGCAGGGTCGAGCCCGGGCAGGGCGCGGGCCGCGCTGAGCAGATTGGCGACCAGGGCCGTGCGCTGCTGGTACAGAGGCGTCAAGGCCGACCAGGCGGCCTGGCGCTCGGCATCGAGCTGCTGGAAGTCACGGTAGCCGCAGCCGGACAGGAAAACGCAAAGCAGAAGGACGAGTGAGCAGGGCCGCATGGGGATTTCCATCAAAAGGGCGTGGCAAGAATACACCGGCGACAACCAAGGCGGGTGCGCTGGAGGAAAATCAGGCGATCGGACTGATCTGGCATGAACTACACCTCACCCCTCTGGCTGCCCGGTGGCCATCTGCAGACCATCTGGGCGGCGCTGTATGCGCGTCGTGTGCAGGGAGCACGGCCGCAGTTCCGGCGCGAGCGCTGGGACACGCCGGATGGCGACTTCATCGATGTTGACTGGTTGCAGGGTTCGGCGGGGAAAACCTTGCTCGTTCTTTTCCATGGGCTGGAGGGCTCCTCGCAAAGCCAATACGCAGAGGCTTTCGCCGGTTTCGCGCGCCAGAACGGCCTGGCCTATGCCGTGCCGCACTTTCGTGGCTGCAGTGGTGAACTCAATCGCGCACCACGCGCCTACCACTCGGGCGACTGGCAGGAAATCGACTGGATCCTGCGGCAGTTGCGCAGCCGGCATGCCGGCCCCATCGTGGCCCTGGGCATCTCGCTGGGCGGCAATGCGCTGATGCGCTGGGCCGGCGAGCTGGGCGAGGCGGCCGGCTCGGTTGTCAGCGCCGTGGCCAGCGTGTGCTCGCCGCTGGACCTGGCCGCTGGCGGCCACGCCATCGGGCGTGGTTTCAACCGGCAGGTCTACACGCGCATGTTCCTGCGCAGCATGAAACCCAAGGCCCTGGCCAAGTGGCATCAGCATCCCGGTCTGTTCGACCGCGAAGCCTTGCAGCGCGCGCGCGACCTCTACACTTTCGACAATCTGTTCACCGCGCCCTTGCACGGTTTCAAGAGCACCGAGGACTATTGGGCACGGGCCTCGGCCAAGCCGCACCTGCACCGCATCCGCATTCCGGCGCTGGCCCTCAACGCTCGCAACGATCCTTTTGTGCCAGCCCACAGTCTGCCGCGTTCCAGTGAAGTGGGGCAGTGGGTGACCCTGTGGCAGCCCGAGGAGGGGGGGCATGTGGGATTTCCCGACGGGCGCTGGCCTGCTCATGTGCGCACCATGCCCGAGGCTGTGGGGTCGTGGTTGTTGCAGGCGGCGGGCATCAAGGAGCCACAGCATGGATGACATCGTTCGCCAAGCCATGGCCAAATGGCCGAATGTGCCCGACTGCTACGGTTGGCTCGGGCTCGATGCGCGCGGCAACTGGTATATGCGCGATGACCGCGCCCAGGCGGCGGGCGCCTTTGACAGCGGTTTGCCAGGGGCCAAGGGCTCGCTGCTCAAGCACGAGAAGCTGATCGACTTCATCCAGCGCAACTATGCGGCCAATGCACAGGGGCACTGGTTCTTTCAGAACGGCCCGCAACGCGTCTACGTGGAGCTCGAAGCCACGCCCTGGATCTGGCGCATCGAGGACGACGGCACAGTGCGCGCGCACAGCGGCGAGTTGGTGACCGTGCAGCGCTGTGTGCTGGACGAGTCGGGGCGGGTCTATCTGCAGACTGAACGCGGCCTGGGCCTGGTGCACACGCAGGACGTGGCGCGCGCGGCCGAACGGGTGGAAGCCGGTCAGTGGTCGCCCGAGCAGGCGACCGCGGCCAGCCTGCCCGGGCGGTATGGTTATGTGCGCAGTCCACAGCGCGACAGGCCGGCACAGGGCAAGAGCCCATAATTCCTTCGTCCCCCGTCACGTGAGCGGGCACGGGGCTGACGAGGAGACACCATGCAAGTGGCACACAACACCCGGCATTTCGCGCACTGGCCTCCAGGCCTGCCCCGGCAGCTGACCTTGCCGCAGACCAGTCTCTGGTACAACGTCGAGGTCTCGGCCAGGCGCTACCCGGACAAGCCCTGCATCGTCTATTACGACACGCCGCTGAGCTACGCGGAGTTTCACGACCAGTGCGAACGCATCGCCGGCTGGTTGCAGCAGGCCTGTGGTGTCAAGGCCGGTGACAGGGTGCTGCTTTATATGCAGAACAGCCCGCAGTGGGTGCTGGCCTACTACGGCATCCTGCGTGCCAACGCGGTGGTGGTGCCCATCAACCCCATGAACCGCACCGAGGAGCTGCGCCACTATGTGAGCGACAGCGGCGCCCGCGTGGCCCTGGTGGCGCAGGACCTGTACCCGCAGATGGCGCCCCTGCAGGGCGAAGCTGCAGGCCCGGGTCTGCAGCAGGTGCTGGTGGCGGCCTACAGCGACTACCTGAGCAAATCCACGGATCTGACGCTGCCGCCTTTCGTGGCCGCAGCGCGCGAGCCCATCAGCGCACCGGGCGTGACCCGGTGGGCAGACATGCTGCAGCAGAACTTGCGGCCGGGCCCGCTGACCGCCGGGCCGGACGATCTGTGCGTGATGCCCTACACCTCGGGCACCACGGGCCAGCCCAAGGGCTGCGTGCACACGCACCGCAGCGTCATGAGCACCCTGGTGGGAGGCGTGCAGTGGTTCAGCCGCACGCAGGACGCGGTCTATCTGTCGGTGCTGCCCTTCTTCCACGTGACGGGCATGGCGGGCAGCATGAACGGGCCGCTTTTCGCGGGCGCTACCGTCGTGATGCTCTCGCGCTGGGACCGCGATGTGGCGGCGCAGTGCATCCAGCGCCACCGCATCGGCATCTGGCAGGCCATCTCCACCATGGTGGTGGACTTCCTGTCCAACCCGCGCCTGGGCGAGTACGACCTGTCCAGTCTGCAGGGCGTGCGCGGCGGCGGCGCGGCCATGCCCGAGGCCATCGCCAAGAAACTCAAGGACCTGACGGGCCTGGATTATGTGGAGGGTTACGGTATGTCGGAGACGATGGCCGCCACCCACATCAACCCGCCGCACCGGCCCAAGCCGCAATGCCTGGGCATCCCGGTCTACGACGTGGACGCGCGCGTGCTGGACCCGGTGACCCTGCAGGAAGTGGCCGCCGGCGAGACCGGTGAAATCGTGGTGCAGGCCCCCCAGGTCATGCAGGGCTACTGGCGTCAGCCCCAGGCCACGGAGCAGGCCTTCATCGAGATCGAGGGCCGGCGTTTTCTGCGCACGGGTGACCTGGCCTATGTGGACCAGGACGGCTATTTCTTCATGGTGGATCGCCTCAAACGCATGATCAATGCTTCGGGCTACAAGGTCTGGCCGGCGGAGGTCGAGGCCTTGATGTACAAGCATCCGGCCATCCACGAGGCCTGTGTGATCGGCGCACACGATGTCAAACGTGGCGAGACCGTCAAGGCCCTGGTGGTGCTCAAGGACGAGGCGCGCGGCCAGGTCAGCGCGCAGGACATCATCCACTGGTCGCACGAGCACATGGCGGCCTACAAGAGCCCGCGTATCGTGGAGTTCGTGACGGCGCTGCCCAAATCGGGCACAGGCAAGATCCTGTGGCGCGAGCTGCAGGAGCAGGAGCTGGCCCGCAAATGAATGCCCTGTTGGAACAGGCGCTGGCCGCCCCCTTCGGCACCATCACCGGGCTGATCCAGCTGCATGCAGAGCAGGCGCCGCAGCGCCGTGCCCTGGCGCAGGATGGCCAGTCCCTGACGTATGCGGAGCTCGATGCGCGCATGGACCGTGTGGCCGCTGCTCTGCAGCGTGATGGCGTCCTGCCCGGCGAGGCCATCGCCATCTGCGCCGGCACCTCCATCGCCTATGCGGTGACTTACCTGGGCGCCCTGCGCGCGGGCGTGGTGGTGGCACCGCTGGCGCCTGGCTCCACCGCCGAAAGCCTGGCCGGCATGCTGCACGATGCAGGGGCCAAACTGCTGTTCACCGACCGCAGCGTGGCAGAGCTGCTGGGCGACCAGGCCGCCGCCGTGCCGCGTGTCGCGCTGGATGACGCGGCGGCGGGGCGGCCCTGGACGTTATGGCTGGCCGTCCCCGGTCGCCGGCCGCAGCCTGTGCAGCTGGGTGCCCAGTGGCCCTTCAACATCATCTATTCCTCAGGCACCACGGGCCATCCCAAGGGCATCGTGCAGCCGCACGGCATGCGCTGGGCCCATGTGCAGCGCGGCGCCACCTACGGTTATGGGGCCGATACGGTGACCCTGCTGTCGACGCCGCTGTACTCCAACACCACGCTGGTCGTGTTTTTCCCCACGCTGGCCTATGGCGGCACGGTGTTGCTGATGGCCAGGTTCGATGCCGCGGCGTACCTGACCCTGGCGGCGCAGGAGCGTGTCACGCACACCATGCTGGTGCCCGTGCAGTACCAGCGCCTCATGGCACGGCCCGATTTCGGGGGGCACGACCTGTCGAGATTCCGGATGAAGTTCAGCACCAGCGCGCCTTTCTCCGCTGCGCTCAAGGCCGATGTGCTCGAGCGCTGGCCCGGTGGCCTGGTGGAGTTCTACGGCATGACCGAGGGCGGCGGCACCTGCATCCTGGAGGCGCATCTGCACCCGGACAAGCTGCACACCGTGGGCCAGCCGGCGCAGGGGCACGACATCCGCCTGATCGACGAGGCCGGGCAGGAGGTGTCAGCCGGTGAGGCAGGCGAGGTCGTGGGGCACTCGCCCGGCATGATGAAGGGCTACCACCAGCAGCCCGAGAAGACACGCGAGGCCGAGTGGTTCGACCTCCAGGGCAAGCGTTTCATCCGCACCGGTGATGTCGGGCGCTTTGATGCCGAGGGTTTTCTGGTCCTGTTCGACCGCCGCAAGGACATGATCATCTCGGGCGGCTTCAACATCTACCCCAGCGATCTGGAGACCGTGCTGCGCCAGCACCCCGCCGTGCACGATGTGGCGGTGGTGGGCGTGCCTTCGGAGCAGTGGGGCGAGACCCCGGTGGCATTTGTGGTGCGCCAGCCCGGGCAGGATCTCGCGGCCGAGGCGCTGAAGTCATGGGCCAATGGACGCGTGGGCAAGACCCAGCGCCTGGCGGACCTGCGCTACATCGCCGAACTGCCGCGCAGCGCCATCGGCAAGGTGCTCAAGCGCGAACTGCGTGAGATGTACCGGGCCTGAGCGTTGTGCGCGCCCATGAAAAAAGCCGGTCAGCGACCGGCTTTTTTCATGGGGCAGGGGGCCGATTACTTGGCTGCTTCCGGTGCCTTGGGTTCGGCGAACTTGGCGCCGCCGGCATTGGCCATGTAGACCACGGCACGGCCGATCTCGGTGTCGGAATGGTCGCCGCCGCCTTGCGGGGCCATGGCGCCCTTGCCCTTGAGCGCCGACGTCAACAGCTTGTCGTAGCCGGTCTTGATGCGGGCAGCCCAGGCGCCCTTGTCGCCAAACTTGGGAGCACCAGCGGCACCGGTGGAGTGGCAGGCCGTGCACTGGGCCTTGAAGACCTCTTCACCGCTCTTGAGGGGGCGATTGGCGTCACGGATCTCGACGGTGCCGACCTTCTGCAGACGTTCGGTCACCGACTTTTCCATATTGCTGGAACCGGCGGCGGGCTTCTTGTCGGAGGTGACGAAAAACACCAGGCCGATGATGATGAAGACGGGCGCCACGAAAGAGAAGATGGACAGCCACATCATCTGCTTGGGCGTCTTGATCGGGCCGGTGTGGTCTTCTTCGTGATGCTGCTCGCTCATGGTGTCCTCGGTAATCCTGGTGGGGTAGGTCTAAATCAGCCGCTGATTATAACGGCCGCCCAGGCTGAAACCGCCTACAATCCCAGGCTCCACCGCATGCGGCTGTAGCTCAGTGGATAGAGTATTGGCCTCCGAAGCCAAGGGTCGTGGGTTCGATCCCCGCCAGCCGCACCAATCATCTGAACTCCTTGCGTAAGTCCTTGACGCGTAAGGATTCTCAGGCAAATCAATCACTTAGGTCTCTCCGTTTGGATACAACTGCGGATACATTGCCCGTGAGAGTTGGGCAGTTCCTCCGCGTCTTGTCGCCGGGGTTCTCGATGACCAAGTGGTTGGGCTACAGCACCGATAGTGGCCGTGTTCGTTTTCAGCGTCGCATCCCTGAGGATGTCCAACACGCCTTTAACGGGGACGAGTGGATACGCTTTCCCTTGAATTTGCCCCCAGGCCGGGAGGCCCAGCGCCGTGCCTTGGCGTGGTACGTGGTCTATGAGGAGGAATTCGCCCGTGTCCGGCATGAGACAGAGGGCGGGCAGTCTGCGTCCCGCGTTGGGGTTGAGGCGAAGTCCTTGAACGACTACCGGGCTACCCTGACCAAGTTCCTGAACCGTGCCCGAAGGGACTATGGCGATCAAGGGTTCCCCGTGTTGTCTGCGGACTATGAGTACACGGGCAACCAGCGGGGCGCTCGGGACAAACAGCGACACCTTGAGGAGGCCGAATTGGTGCGCTTGTTTGAGGGGGCGGAGTTCGCCGCGATAGCCGCCGATCCTGCCCAGGCACATCACTATTGGCTTCCCGTCATTGGTCTGTACACCGGAGCACGTCCCCGCGAGATTTGCCAGTTGAACCCGCAGTGTGATTGGGGGGAGGCCGCTGGCGTGGCCTTCTTCATCTTTGACGAGAACACGCCCGCAGGTGTAGGCGTGGTCAAGTCCATCAAGACGGGAGAAAAGCGGCTGGTTCCGATGCACCCTGAGCTTGTCCGCTTAGGGCTTCCCGAGTTCCTCGCAGGGCTACGCGATGCCGGGGCTGATGGTCAATGAGCCCAGTGCGCCGCGTGTGATCTCCGACCAGTCATTCGCGCCGCCGAAAGAAGTT
>JAGWTL010000427.1 GCA_028869035.1 Burkholderiales bacterium
TCGATCGCGTTGATGTCGATCAGCATCGCCGGCTCCGACAGGCGCATGTTCAGCGTGGCCAGCAGGGTCTGGCCGCCGGCCAGCAGGCGGGCCTCGTCGCGGTGGCGGTCCAGCAGGGCCAGCACCTCGGCGAGCTGCCGGGGGCGGGCGTAGGAAAAGGCGGGAGCTTTCATGGGCGGGGTCCTCGCGGCAGATGTGTAGCGTGCGTCGTGCTCAGCGCAGCCAGTGCGCGCCCATCCACACACCCAGCGCGGTGGAGGCCACGCCCGCGGCGAACCAGAGCAGGCGGGGTTTTTCCTGGTCGAACCAGCCGCCGGGCGCAGCGGGGTGGGCTTCGGCCCGGGCCAGGGCGGGCAGGCCGGCAGGCGAGGGCGCGGCCAGGGCCAGCGGCAGCGCAGGCACCGGCGCGGCGCTGAGCTGCGCCTTGAAGGCCTCGAAGAAACGGTCGGCTAGCTGGCGCGCCGAGGCGTCGATCAGGCGGCCGCCGATCTGGCCCAGCTTGCCCGCCACCGAGGCCCGCGCGGTGTAGTCCAGGCGCGTGCCTTCGGCCACGGCGGCCAGGGTGATGACCGAGCTGCCCTTGGCGAAACCGGCGCTGCCCCCCGAGCCTTCGAAGTTGAGCGTGCAGCCCTGCAGCGGGCGCACGTCGGTGAGCAGCACCTTGCCGACGAAGTTGGCGCGCACGGGCCCGAGCTTGAGCAGCACGCGCGCGTGCATCTCTTCCGGCGAGATCTGGCGCACCTCCTCGCAGCCGGGGATGCACAGGCGCAGCATGTCGGGGTTGTTCAGGGCCTGCCAGACCTTGTCCGGCGTGGAGGGAATGGTCACGCTGCCTTGTAGTTCCATGGGCTGTCCTGTGTCGTCGAAGGATGCTTGGGGTTTGTCCTGATTCCGGCTTATTGACCAAGCGTTAAATTAACCCGGACTATCAAGCAAGCCCGTGACCACATCCATCCGTAAAAACCCTGTCAGGCCCGTCGCCGAAGCGGCCGCGCCGCGGCGCCGGCTGTCGCCGGCCGAGCGCGAACGCCAGATCCTGGACGGGGCGGTGCGCTTCTTTTCCGAGCACGGCCTGGACGGGCAGTTGCGCGACCTGGCGCGCGAACTCGACATCACGCACACGCTGCTCTATCACTACTTTCCCACCAAGCAGGCCCTGATCGAGCGTGTCTACGCCGACCTCTTCGCCGCGCGCTGGGAGAGCGAGTGGGAGGTCCTGCTGGACGACAAATCGCTGGACGTGGAGACCAAGCTCACCCGCTTCTACACCCAGTACGCCAAGCGCATCCTGGAGCGCGACTGGGTGCGCGTGTTCGTCTTCTCGGGCCTGAGCGACCGCTACATCACCGATCGCTATTTCGCCCTGCTGGGCGAGAAGCTCTTTCCGCGCCTGGTGCGCGAAAGCCGGCGCTACCTGGGCCTGCCCCATCGCGGCCCGCCCACGCCGCGCGAGATGGAGCTGCTCATGGGCCTGCACGGCAGCATCTTCTACATGGGCATGCGCCGCTGGGTCTATGGCCTGGAGATGGCCACCCCCAAGACCGACCCCTTCGACGCGGTGTTCGTGCACGACCGCGTGCTGGGCTATCTGCAGACCCTGCCCGAGGTGTTCGGCCAGGGCGGCAAACCCCGCGCCCGAAGCCGCAGCCCCGTGCTGGCGCTGGCCTAGACGTCCCACGAAGGAGAGATCACGATGGCCCTGTCACTCAACCATTTCTCGATCCGCACCACCGACATGGACGCCACGCGGGTGTTCTAC
>JAGWTL010000100.1 GCA_028869035.1 Burkholderiales bacterium
CTTGTTGGCGTTACATCATCGCTTTGATCTGTTGTAAAAAAATACAAAATGCCTTGATGTAAGTGCGATGGAAACGCCAAAAACGATATGAATAATCAAGCTCGGATACATCACTGAGAACCCAAGCTCCCAAGGAGTTTTTTCTCCGAAACTCAACGGAAGAAAGAGGGAGTTTAGGATGACGTAGTAGACAACACCGTAGACTGCCCCGACAGACCATGCAGGAAATCGGCTTTTTGATAGGACAAGAAGGATGAGCAAAGGGGCTGCTGATAGCCAGCCGATGACGAAATGTTCGATAAACATCAACAGGCGAAACTCCATCTCGGGAAGGCCCGTGAAAAATACTTCAAGTAGTTTTTTCCCATAGTGCCCAACGCGAAGCCCAAGAAGCTGGAACATGAAGCCAAATGGAATCATTGCAACCGATGCGATGGTTCCTGACCGAACCGATTCTTTGGCAAAGTCTTTGAACAGCCTCTTTGGGCCTGACGCGTCCGTCATGCATTGCATATTCATTTTCAATTCCAAGTGGTGTGTGTCTGCGCTGCCTTGAGTGAGCCAGCCTGAAAATGGCGCCCGAAGCCTTGGACAGGATCAACGCGGGCCAAGGCTTCGGCCCAGCATCTCCGCTGACGGCGCGCCTTGCATATTTTTTAGATTGCCGTCGCCGTCTTTATAAAGGGTCGTCGGTGTGGCAGAAAACCCCAGTTGCTGCATCAGCATCTGGTTGGCATCCAGTTGCGCGCGAACTTTTGGCGAGACCTGGGCCAGGGGCTTGATGCCGCCGCTGCCGTGTTGTTGTTCATGCTGGGTCAGCGCCGCCTGCGGATCCTGGGCCGAGAGCAGGGCCGCCGCCTTGCCCGGACTGGTGGGTCCGAGAATAGCCACGATGACATGCCGCACCTGAACCTTGCCGGCCTTGACCCAGGGTCTGGCATCCTTCCAGAACTTGTTGCAGTACGGGCAGTTGGGATCGGTGAATGTGTAAATGACACGCGGGGCATTTTTGGCGCCATCGGCAATCCAGCTGCTGCCCTCAAGCAGCTTCCAGACTTTCTCGGTCATGGGTTTGCTGACCAGCCTGTTCAGCGGTTCCTGGCTCAGGTCCACGCCTTGTGCATCGATCATGGCGCCGACGATCGCCTGTTTGCCGTCGGCAGTAAGGTAGATGGCCAGCGGCTGCTGCTCGATCATGCCGGCATAGCCGCTCAGTCCACCGGGCGCGTCGAACGTCCCGATCACCTCAACCCCTTTGGCTTCGAGCGCCTTGATCGGTGCGGGCCAGTCTTTGGCCTGTGCGCCCATAGCCATGCCGAGCAAGCCCAGAAAAACTGCAAATTGAACATATGGTTTTTTGATCATGGGAAATCTATTCCTTGGTTGAGAGAGTGGTGCGTGTGCGCAATGGGTTCAACTTGCTGGCCAGGGAGGCGGCCGACAGCTCGCCCAGGTGGGTGTCGGCCAGTCGTCCGCTGGCATCGTAGAACAGCGTGGTCGGCAGTCCTGTCGAGCCGACTGCACGGCCCAGTTCGGCGCCGGGGTCGAGCACCACATTGGCCAGACTCAGTGCGCTGGCGTTCAGGTAGCGCAAAGCGGTCGCCGCGTCTTCGCTCTGGTTGGCGAAGACAAAAGTGACCCCGGTTTCCCGCTGCTGTGCCTCGGCGAGGACTGGCATTTCGCGGCGGCAGGGCGGGCACCAGCTGGCCCAGAGGTTGACCACCATGGGTTGGCCCTTGGCAAGCGCAGCGAGTTCTGTCGATTCGCCTGCGAGTGTGATCAACGCCACTTTGGGCAGGGCCGGTCTGGGAGTGCTGTCGAAGGCGCCGAGTGCACCCGACATCGCTGCCCAGGCCAGCGCACCGGCGGTCAGGCCCAGGGCCAGCGGCTTGCGCAGCGCCGCGCGGCGCCAGCCGCGCCAGATCGCCACCAGCAAGGCCGCAGCCAGGCCGGCCCAAGGTGAAAAGCCGCCATCACGAATGTCCAGGATGGACCACGGCGCGGCGCGGTACAGGTCAAACCATGTCGCGACGAAGGCAATGCGTGCGACCAGCAGCCCGGCCCACGCCATGTCGGACAAGACGTTGACGATGCCCGCTTGCTGACGCCGCCCGACCAGGTGGCCGACTCCGGCCGCCACCAGCAGGGACGCCAGCACGAGCAGATGGCTGACTTGCACGGAGAAAGGGCCGAGATTGACGTTGAGCATGCTCAGGCTCCTTGTTTCGCGCGCGCCAGGCGGGCCAGAAATTCGGCGGCATCGAGCTCGCCGATGATGCGCTCGGCACGGCGTTCCTTGCCATCGGGGCCGATCAGCAGCATGGTCGGCGGTCCGAGAATCTGGTGGGTGCGCATCAGCGCCTGATCGTTCGCATCGTTGGCCGTCACGTCGGGACGCAGCAACTGCATGCCGGCCAAAGCCTGTTGCACCCGCGGCTCGGCAAATACCTTGCGTTCGATCACGTCGCAGGACACGCACCATTCGGCGTAAAAATCCACCAGCGTCCACTGCCCGCGCTGCCCGGCCTCGGCGATACGGGTTTCGAGCGCTTGTTGTGTCTTGACCGGCCCGAACCGGGTCATGAAGTCATAACCGACCGCCGCCTGCGCGGACGTGATATCTCTTGCCTGGAAGGCCAGCGGCTGCAGGGGGTTCTGGGCGCCCCCGGCCGCGCCGATCACCATCGCGCCGCCCCACAGGCCAAGCAGCAACGCCAGGTAACGGGACATCAGGCGTCCGCTGCCCATGCCGAGCTTCTGGCCCAGCGCCAGCAAACTCAGTGCGATGGCCAGCAACCAGGCGCCCCACAGGCCCAGCGTCAGCGCCGCAGGCAATACCCGCGCCACGAACACAATGGCGGTACCCAGCAGGACAAAGCCGAACAGCGCCTTGACCCGGTTCATCCAGTCGCCAGGACGCGGCAGCAGCCGTGCGCCCAGCGTGCCGACCAGCAACAGCGGCACACCCATGCCCAGGCCCATGGCAAACAGGACCAGGGCGCCGGTCACGACATCGCCGGTATTGCCGATATAAAGCAGCGCGCCGGCCAGGGGCGCGGTCATGCAGGGGCCGACCAGCAGCGCCGACAGCACGCCCATCGTGGCAGCGCCCGCCACCGTGCCGCCGCGCCGGCCCTGGCTGGCGTTGTTGAGGCGGTTGCGCAGCACAGCGGGCAGTTGCAGTTCATAAAATCCGAACATGGCCAGCGCCAGCACGACAAACACCAGACCGAAGGTGCCCAGCATCCAGGGGTTCTGCAACACGGCCTGCAGATTGGCGCCGGCCAGCGCCGCGGCCGCGCCGACACCGGCGTAAGTCAGCGCCATCGGCAGCACGAAGGCCAGCGAGAGGATAAAACCGCGCCTGGGACTCGCGCCGCTGCCCGCGATCAGGCTCGAGAGAATCGGCACCATCGGCAGCACGCAGGGCGTGAATGCCATCAGCAGCCCCAGGCCGAAGAACACGACAAGCATCCAGCCCCTATTGATGCGCGACAGGCGTTCGGCCAGGTCCTGGTCTTCGCCGAGCGCGCCCGGGGGCGCCGGGTTCGGACGGGTCGTGGCCGAATCGGCCGGGACTGCCGGCGTTGCCGCGACATCGGCCAGATGGACGCGCCGGGTCTGCGGCGGGTAGCAAAGACCCGCATCGGCGCAGCCCTGCCAGCCGATGGTCAGCGCACGGGCATCGGTTGCATTGACCAGGACGCTGACCTGGTCGTGATAAACCTCGCTTTCGCCGTAGGTCTCATCGGTTTTGAGCGTGCCGGCCGGCCACTTGACCTGCAGCGCACCACCGACGGGGTCGGCTTCGACCTTCATTTGCTGGCGATAAAGGTAATACCCCTTGCTGATCGTCCAGTTCAGGCCGATCTGGCCATCGGCTTGCCTGGTAACGTCCAGTCGAAAAGCCTGCCCCACCGGCAGAAAATCCTGCTGGGCATGCGCCGGCAGAGCCCACAACACGGGCGCCATCACGATCAACCACAACAAACGCAGCATAAGTGCCTTCACATCACATGGAGCGCGCATCTTTGCGCGGCCAGATTAAGGCTGCGTTAACGCTGGGATAATTAAAGGCCTGGATACTATCTGGCATGGAGGACAGGCCATGCGCGTGTTGCTGATTGAAGATGATGAGCTGATTGCGCACGGCATCCTGGCCGGCCTGCGCGCGCACGGTTTGACGGTCGATGGTGTGCGCACTTCGGTACAGGCCGAGGCCGCCCTGTCGGCGGTGCATTGTGACGTGGTGATCCTCGATCTCGGGCTGCCCGACGAGGACGGCATGCGCCTGCTGCAGCGCTTGCGGGCCCAAGGCATGGCGCTGCCCGTGTTGATACTGACCGCGCGCGACGCCGTCGAAGACCGCGTGGCCGGGCTGCGCGCCGGCGCGGACGACTATCTCCTCAAGCCTTTCGACCTCAACGAGCTGGTGGCCCGCCTGCAAGCCTTGCTGCGCCGCGCCGCCGGACGCAGCGTCGATGTCATCGAGCACGGCCCGCTGCGCCTTGATCCGGCCAGCGGCGAAGTCTCCCTGCACGGACGCGCCGTCGCTTTGTCACGGCGCGAACTGGCGCTGCTGGCCGCCCTGCTGCATGCGGGTGGACGCATCCTGAGCCCCGACCAGCTGAAAGACAGCCTTTACGATTTCAGTGAAGAAATCGAAAGCAACGCCCTCAGTGTGCATATCCATCATTTGCGGCGCAAGCTGGGGGCCGATGTGATCGAAACGGTGCGTGGCATGGGTTACCGGTTCAGTGCGGGGAAAGCATGACACTCAGGCTGCGCTTGTTGCTGATGATCGGCATCTCGATGATCCTGCTGTGGGGCGCAGTCGCGCTCTGGATGCTGCACGGTCTGGACAAGGAAATGCACCGCACCCTGGACCAGCGGCTTGCCATGTCGGCGCACATGGTGGCCGGGCTGATGTCGCAAAACCCCGCCGCCTGGGATGGCCGCACCGGGAAAGCGGGCGCATCGACGTTGAGCCTGCCGGCGGCGGCAAAAGGCCTGGCATGCCAGGTATCGCTGCGTGGCGAAGTGATCGCGCGTACACCGGGCGCCGTGCCCGAGGCGATGGCGACGGCCGCGTCGGCCCTCGGCTTTTTCGACCGCGAAATCAGGGGAGAACACTGGCGCAGCTACACCCTGGAATCACACGGTTTGCGGGTCACCACGTCCGATCGCCTGAACGAGCGGGATACGCTGCTGGGCAATGTGATGCTTGCGGCGGCAGTGCCCTTTGTCGTCGCCCTGGTGGGCAGCCTGGCGGTGCTGTGGTTCGGTGTGGGAAGCGGCTTGCTGCCGCTGGAGCGCCTGCGGCAGGCGCTGGCCAGCCGTACGGCGGAGACTTTGACACCGATTCCAGACAAACCCATGTCGCGCGACTTGCTGCCGCTGGTCAATACCCTGAACCATCTGCTGGGGCGGATGAGCGTGACGATCCGCCGCGAACGTCGCTTCACCAGCGATGCTGCGCATGAATTACGCACGCCGCTCACCGCGATCAAGACCCATCTTCAGGTCGCGCGCATTACCCGCGGCAAGGACACCGAAGAGGCCATGGATTACGCTGAAGAGGGCGTGGCGCGGCTTCAGCGCACGCTCTCTCAGCTGCTGACGCTGTCAGAAGTGGAAGGCGCTTTTTCCTGGGATGACGGGCGCGTCGCAGAGGCCCACGAAGTAGCCCGCCTCGCGATGCGCGACGCAGTACCCGATGCGCCTGAGCAGATCGCGCTGGACAGCGACGGCAACCGCGCCGAACTGGCGCTGCCCCAGGCGCTGGCAGTCACCGCACTGCGCAACCTGCTTGACAACGCCTTGCGCCACTCCCCTGCCGCCAACAGCGTCAGGCTGGAGATACGCCGCTCGCCGGAAACAATCAGTTTTCACGTGTTCGATCGCGGGCCGGGACTCAGCGATGACGAACTGGCGCTGGCGACGCAGCGCTTCTGGCGGCGCGGATCAGGTCGAGGCAGCGGACTGGGCTTGTCCATCGTTGCCGCCATTGCCGAGCGCTTCGGCGGATCGTTCGAATTGCTGCAGAGGAGCGATGGTGGTCTGGAGGCGAGATTGACACTTCCATGCTCAGCTGCGCAGGCGTTTGAGCAAGCCGGCCGTTGATGCGTCCAGGCCGGTGGTGTCGCCACTCTCCAGGCGCGGCTCGATGGCCTTGGCCAGGACCTTGCCGAGCTCGACACCCCACTGGTCGAAACTGTTGATGCCCCAGAGCGAGCCGGCCACGAAAACGCGGTGCTCGTAGAGCGCGATCAGCGCCCCCAGACTGGTCGGCGTGAGTTCTTCCAGAACCAGGAAGGTGCTGGGCCGGTTGCCCGGCATGTGGCGATGGCCACCAGGATCGGCCTGCCCCAGCATCAGGGCCTGGGCCTGGGCCAGGCCGTTGGCCAGCAGCTTGAGGTGGTGCTCTGGCAGCTCATGCGCCACCTTCTTCACCGCGATGAACTCGACCGGAATGACATCGCTGCCCTGGTGCAGCATCTGGAAATAGGCGTGCTGGCCATTGGCGGCCGGCTCGCCCCAGATCACGGGCGAGGTTGCGTAGGGCAGGGCCTGCCCGGTCTCGTCCACGCGCTTGCCGTTGCTCTCCATCTCCAGCTGCTGCAAGTAGGCCTGCATGCGGCGCAGGCCGCTGTGGTACGGCGCCACACTGCGGCTGCTGAAACCATGGAAATTGCGGTGCCAGAGGTCAAGCAGCGCCAGCTGCACCGGCAGGTTGCGCTCCAGCGGTGCGATCCGGAAATGCGCGTCCATGGCGTGCGCGCCCGCCAGCAGTTCGCGGAAGTGCTGCGGCCCGATGGCAATGGCGATCGGCAAGCCGATCGCCGACCACATGGAATAACGCCCGCCCACCCAGTCCCGGAAACCGAAGGTGGTGCTGATGCCGAATTCGGCTGCTGCCTGCACATTGCTGGTCAACGCGCAGAAATGGCGTGCGATATCGCGACCACCCTGCGCCTGGAACCAGGCCTTGGCCGAGCGGGCGTTGGTCATGGTTTCCAGCGTGGTGAAGGACTTCGAAGCCACCAGGAACAAGGTGCTCTCGGGCCGCACCCGGCGCAGCACCTGGCTGAGCTCATGCCCGTCCACGCTGGAGACGAAGTGGTAGCGCTTCCCTTGGTCGGCAAACTCGTCCAGGGCCAGCACGGCCATCTGCGGCCCCAGATCGGAACCGCCGATGCCGATGTTCACCACGTCGGTGATGGCCACGTCCTCACGCACGGCCTGGGCATAAGCCAGCATGGCGTCGAGCACGGCGTGGACCTGCCGCAGCTCGACCTGCACCGGCAGTGGCAGGGCCTGGGCATCAGCCACAGGCTGGCGCAGCAGCCAGTGCATCGCGGCGCGGTCTTCGGTGCTGTTGACATGCTGGCCGCTGAACAGGGCGTCGCGGTGCGCAGCCACCCCGCATTGCCGCGCCAGCTCGGTCAGCGCAGCCTGCAGGGTTTCATCGACCAGGTTCTTGGACAGATCGGCAAAAACATGAGGCGCTTGCAGGGTCAGCCGCTCGAAGCGGCCTGGATCGGTCGCAAAGACCTGACGCAGGTCCAGGGTGCGGCCCCGGGTCTCGAACAGCTGACGCAACACACCCCAGGCCGGGGTGCGGTCACAACGCAGGCGCATACTCATTCAGGCCGCCAGGATCAGTTGTTCGAGCTTGGCCGTGTCCACGGCAAAGGCCCGGATGCCCTCGGCCAGTTTCTCGGTGGCCATGGCGTCCTCATTGAGCGCGTAGCGGAAACCCGCTTCGTCGTACTGCACGGCCGGCAAATCCAGACTGTGCGCGGCCTGCGCGTCCAGGGCGCGCGTCACCGGCCCCTCGGCGACAGCCAGCTGGGCCAACAACTCGGGCGCAATGGTCAGCAGGTCGCAGCCCGCCAGCGCCACGATCTGGCCCGTGTTGCGAAAACTCGCGCCCATGACCTCGGTGGCAATGCCATGGCGCTTGTAATGGTTGTAGATGGCGCGCACAGACTGCACACCCGGGTCTTTGGCACCGCTGTTCGCCGTCTCGTCCCAGGCGCTGCCTGCAGTTTTCTTGTACCAGTCATAGATGCGACCGACAAAGGGGGAGACCAGCTGCACCTTGGCCTGCCCGCAAGCCACGGCCTGCGAGAAGGAAAACAGCAGCGTGAGATTGGTGTGGATGCCGCGCCGCTCCAGTTGCGCCGCCGCCTGGATGCCCTCCCAGGTCGCGGCGATCTTGATCAGCACGCGGTCGATGTGCACACCCTGGGCCTGGTAGAGCTCGATGATGCGCTCGGCGCGCGCCACCGTGGCCGGCGCGTCGAAGCTCAGGCGGGCGTCGATTTCGGTCGAAACGCGGCCCGGGATCAGCGCCAGGATCTCGCAGCCGAAGCGCACCAGCAGGCGGTCCACGATCTCGTCCCGTGCCCGGCCGCGAAACCGGGCCACCGTCTCTTGCAGCAGCGGGCGGTACTCCGGTTTTTGCACCGCCTTGAGGATGAGCGAGGGATTGGTGGTTGCATCCTGCGGCCGGACGGCGGCCAGTTGGTGGAAATCGCCTGTATCGGCCACCACGGTGGTGAACTGGCGCAGCGCATCGAGTTGTTTCATGCCTTGAATTATGAGTGAAATAAAATTACGCTTGCTCATCAATCCATGTAACCTGCACATCTCACCCCATCCGTTCGGACTGAGCTTGTCGAAGTCCTGGTTTTGCTGGCGCCGCGCTTCGACAAGCTCAGCGCGAACGGGGTTGCAGTATCAGACGCACTATTGGAGAACCCATGCTCGACCGCATCCGCGCTTCGCTCCCCTCGCTGGCCCCGGCCGAACAGCGCGTGGGCCAGCTGGTCCTGGCCGACCCGCGTGCCTTTGCCAACCTGCCCGTCAGCGAACTGGCCGACCGCTCGCATGTGAGCAAGCCCACCGTCGTGCGTTTTTGCCGCAGCATGGGCTACGACGGCCTGTCCGACTTCAAGCTCAAGCTGGCCGGCACCGTCAGCGAAGGCGTGCCCTTCATCCACCGCAGCGTGGACGTGGACGACAAGACCAGCGACGTGGTGGTCAAGGTGATCGACAACACGGTATCGGCCTTTCTCAAGTACCGCAACAAC
>JAGWTL010000428.1 GCA_028869035.1 Burkholderiales bacterium
GCGGCCAGCGCCTCGGTGATCTCGGCCAGCCACTCGTCGAGCTGCGCGGCCGGGCGCGCGTTGAGTGCGGGCATGGCGCCGACCACGCCGGCGATGCACTGGGCGATCACGAGCTTGGGATTGCTGATGATGAACAGCGGCGAACCGATGATGGGCAGCGGCAGGTTCTGCAAAGTAGCGGGAAGCTTGGACATCATGTCTCCATACACAAGGCGATCCGTTCAGGCTGAGCCTGTCCTGAGCAAGGACGAAGGGCCCTTCGACGGGCTCAGAGCGAACGGTGGATCAAAAGGCTTCGAGTGCCAGCGCCGTCACGCTGGCGGCTCCTTCCACGATGCTGTCGCGTGAGCCCGGGGCTTTGCTCAGCATGTGCTCGGCGTAAAAACGCGCCACGGTGATCTTGCTCTGCATGAAGGCTTGGTCTTCACCACGGGCCAGCTCGGCCTGGGCCACGAGCAGCGCGCGCGCCAGCTGCCAGCCCGCCATCAGGTTGCCCGCCAGCATGAGGTAGGGCACGCTGCCGGCGTAGACGGCGTTGGGGTCCCTCTCCGCGACCATGAACTCGACCACGTCGACAAAGGCCCGTCTTGCGGCATCCAGGCGCGCGGCGACGGCCAGTGCGTCGGCGCTGCCGTTTTTCTTGAGCTCAGCCACGGTGGCGGCGACCTGCTGGGCGATGGCCTTGGCGGTCTGGCCGCCGTCGCGCAGGGTCTTGCGGCCCACGAGGTCGTTGGCCTGGATGGCCGTGGTGCCTTCGTAGATGGTCAGGATCTTGGCGTCCCGGTAGTGCTGGGCCGCGCCGGTCTCCTCGATGAAACCCATGCCGCCGTGCACCTGCACGCCCAGGCTGGTGACTTCCAGGCTCATCTCGGTGCTGTAGCCCTTGACCAGGGGCACCATGAATTCATAGAAGGCCTGGTTCTCTTTGCGCACCTCGGCATCCGGGTGGTGGTGCGCGGCGTCGTAGGCCGCAGCGGCCACCGAGGACATGGCGCGGCAACCCTCGACGTAGGCGCGCATGGTCATGAGCATGCGCCGCACGTCGGGGTGGTGGATGATGGGCGCGCTGGTCTTGAGCGAACCGTCGACCGGGCGGCTCTGCACACGGTCACGCGCATAGGCCACGGCCTGCTGGTAGGCGCGCTCGGCCACGGCAATGCCCTGCATACCCACGGCGTAACGCGCCGCGTTCATCATGATGAACATGTATTCGAGGCCGCGGTTCTCCTGGCCCACGAGGTAGCCGACCGCACCGCCATGGTCGCCGTATTGGAGAACCGCCGTCGGGCTGGCCTTGATACCCAGCTTGTGCTCGATGCTCACGCAGTGCACGTCGTTGCGCGCGCCCAGCGAGCCGTCCTTGTTCACCATGAACTTGGGCACGACAAACAGGCTGATGCCTTTGATGCCTTCGGGCGCACCCGTCACGCGCGCCAACACCAGGTGCACGATATTTCCCGCCATGTCGTGCTCGCCGTAGGTGATGAAAATCTTGGTGCCGAAAACCTTGTAGCTGCCGTCGGGCTGTGGCTCGGCGCGGCTGCGCACCAGGGCCAGATCGGAGCCGGCCTGCGGCTCGGTCAGGTTCATGGTGCCGGTCCACTCGCCGCTGACCAGCTTTTCCAGGTAGATGGACTTGAGCTCATCGCTGCCGGCCGTGAGCAGGGCCTCGATGGCGCCGTCGGTGAGCAGCGGGCACAGCGCGAAACTCAGGTTGGCGCTGTTGACCATCTC
>JAGWTL010000101.1 GCA_028869035.1 Burkholderiales bacterium
CTGAGTCTTTCGATGCTCTAGTCCATGCCGTTATTGCCCAGTCTGCTTCTAAAACCATAGCGGTGAGTGACAAGGTGTTTCAAGACATCAGCGGCTTGGCTTCCCCCGCCACCCTGGGCGCCGTGTTTGCACTGCCCGCTGCTGACCTGCAAGCCAGCGTGAACACCGTGGTGCTGGACCGCGTGCAAGATGCGGGCAATGTGGGTTCCATTCTGCGCAGCGCTGCGGGCTTTGGTTTTACGCAGGTTCTGGCCATCAAAGGTACCGCGGCCCTGTGGTCGCCCAAAGTCTTGCGCGCTGGCATGGGGGCGCACTTTGGTTTGCGCCTGCTCGAAGGTTTGGAGGACAAGGACCTGGATGGCTTGGATCTGCCTTGGCTGGTGACCAGTTCGCACCAGGGCGAGTTCATCCATCGCCAATCCTTGCCTAAGCCCTGTGCCTGGGTGATGGGCCACGAAGGGCAGGGTGTCAGCCCAGCCTTGATGGCGCGTGCCAGCCAGTTCGTGCGCATAGCCCAGCCCGGGGGTGAGGAGTCGCTCAATGTGGCTGCGGCGGCATCCATTTGCCTGCACGCCAGCGCGACCTTGGGCGCAACACCCTAGGCTATAATCAAAAGCTAGTCTCAACCCGCCGCTCCCTCGCCTCGCCAGTTAAAAATACCTCACAAAGGCCCTTCAAAATGGGCTGGTGGGTGCTTGGGTGCAGCCGCAACCTACCCGGAGAACCCAGTGCTCTTGTCTCTCAAGGGAAATACCCCTCACGCCATCTTGGCGCTCGCAGACGGCACGGTCTTTCTCGGCAATTCGATCGGAGCCACCGGCTCTACCGTCGGTGAAGTGGTGTTCAACACCGCCATCACCGGCTACCAGGAAATCCTCACCGACCCCAGCTACTGCCAGCAGATCGTGACGCTCACGTATCCGCACATTGGCAACTATGGCGTCAATCCCGAGGACGTCGAGGCCGAGAAGATCCACGCTGCCGGCCTCATCATCAAAGACCTGCCGCTGATCGCCAGCAATTTTCGCAGCCACCAGAGCCTGCACGAATACCTGCGCGACGGCAGTACGGTGGCGATTGCCAACATTGACACGCGCCGCCTCACCCGCCTGCTGCGCGACAAGGGCGCGCAAAACGGCGCCATCGTCGGCCTGGCCGCTGGCGAGGCGGTGACGCCCGAGCGCATTGCCGCTGCCGTCGCCGCCGCCCAGGCTGCGCCCGACATGAATGGCCTGGACCTGGCCAAGGTGGTGTCCACCACCCGCAGCTACACCTGGGACGAGACCGAATGGCAGCTCGGCCAGGGCTATGGCCAGCAGGGCACGCCGCGCTTCAAGGTCGTGGCCTATGACTTTGGCGTCAAGCGCAACATCCTGCGCATGTTGGCCGAACGCGGCTGCGCGCTCACCGTGGTGCCGGCGCAAACCCCGGCGGCCGAGGTGCTGGCCCTGAATCCGGACGGCATCTTCCTCTCCAACGGCCCGGGCGACCCGGCCGCCTGCGACTACGCCATTGCCGCCGTGCAGCAGATCTTGCACAGCGGCGTGCCCACCTTCGGCATCTGCCTGGGGCACCAGATCATGGCCCTGGCCGCAGGCGCCAAGACCTTCAAGATGGCCAACAGCCACCACGGCGCCAACCACCCGGTCAAAGACCTCGACAGCGGCCGCGTCAGCATCACCAGCCAGAACCACGGCTTTGCGGTGGACATGGTCACGCTGCCCGCGCACCTGCGCGCCACGCACGTGAGCCTGTTCGACGGCACGCTGCAGGGCCTGGCCCGCACCGACAAGCCGGCCTTCTGCTTCCAGGGCCACCCGGAAGCCTCGCCAGGCCCGCACGACATTGCCTACCTGTTCGACCGTTTCACCGCGCTGATGGAAAAGGCCAAGGAGAAGAAGAATGCCTAAGCGCACAGACATCAAGAGCGTCCTGATCATCGGCGCCGGCCCGATCATCATCGGCCAGGCCTGCGAGTTCGACTACTCCGGCGTGCAGGCCTGCAAGGCCCTGCGCGAAGAGGGCTACAAGGTCATCCTGATCAACAGCAACCCCGCGACGATCATGACCGACCCGGCCACGGCCGACGTCACCTACATCGAGCCCATCACCTGGCAGACGGTCGAGAAGATCATCGCCAAGGAAAAACCCGACGCCATCCTGCCCACCATGGGCGGCCAGACCGCGCTGAACTGCGCGCTGGACCTGTGGCACCACGGCGTGCTCGAAAAGTACAAGGGCGCGGCAACGGGACGGCCAGTTGAACTCATCGGCGCCACGCCCGAGGCCAT
Source organism: Burkholderiales bacterium (assembly GCA_028869035.1). GTDB lineage: Bacteria > Pseudomonadota > Gammaproteobacteria > Burkholderiales > Burkholderiaceae_C > Hylemonella. The sequence continues at coordinate 2,292 of JAGWTL010000101.1, forward strand.
CGACAAGGCCGAAGACCGCCAGAAGTTCAAGCAGGCCATGACCGGGATCGGCCTGGGCTCGGCGCGCTCAGGGATAGCCCACAGCATGGAAGAGGCTTGGGGCGTGCAGAAGACCGTGGGTTTCCCGACTGTGATCCGCCCCAGCTTCACGCTGGGCGGCACGGGTGGCGGCATCGCCTACAACCCGGAAGAGTTCGAGGTGATCTGCAAGCGCGGCCTGGAGGCCTCGCCGACCAAGGAGCTGCTGATCGAGGAGTCGCTGCTGGGCTGGAAAGAGTACGAGATGGAAGTCGTGCGCGACAAGGCCGACAACTGCATCATCGTCTGCTCGATCGAGAACCTGGACCCCATGGGCGTGCACACCGGTGACTCCATCACCGTGGCCCCGGCCCAGACCCTGACCGACAAGGAATACCAGATCATGCGCAATGCCTCGCTGGCGGTGCTGCGTGAAATTGGCGTGGACACCGGCGGCTCCAACGTGCAGTTCTCGATCAACCCGAAAGACGGTCGCATGATCGTGATCGAGATGAACCCGCGCGTGAGCCGGTCCTCCGCGCTGGCCTCCAAGGCCACGGGTTTCCCGATCGCCAAGGTCGCGGCCAAGCTGGCCGTGGGCTACACCCTGGACGAGCTGCGCAACGACATCACGGGCGGCGCCACGCCGGCCAGCTTCGAGCCCAGCATCGACTACGTGGTCACCAAGATCCCGCGTTTCGCCTTCGAAAAATTCCCCACGGCCGACAGCCGCCTGACGACGCAGATGAAGTCGGTGGGCGAGGTCATGGCCATGGGCCGCACCTTCCAGGAATCCTTCCAGAAGGCCCTGCGCGGCCTGGAAGTCGGCGTCGACGGCATGAACGAAAAGACCCAGGACCGCGAGGTGCTCGAGAAGGAACTGGGCGAACCCGGCCCCGAACGCATCTGGTACGTGGGCGATGCCTTCGCCCAGGGCATGAGCCTGGACGAGGTCTACGCGCTGACCAAGATCGACAAGTGGTTCCTGGTGCAGATCGAGGAAATCGTGAAGATCGAACTCGATCTCGACAAGCTGGCTGCTGAAAAAGGCGAGCAGGCCCTGGCCGCGCTGGACGCTGCCACGCTGCGCGCCTTGAAGAAAAAGGGCTTCTCCGACCGTCGTCTGGCCAAGCTGCTCAAGACCACCGAGAAACAGCTGCGTGACACGCGCCGCAAACTGAATGTTCGCCCGGTCTACAAACGCGTGGACACCTGCGCCGCCGAGTTCGCGACCAACACCGCCTATATGTACTCGAGCTACGAAGACGAGTGCGAGGCCGAGCCCACGAACAAGAAGAAGATCATGGTGCTCGGTGGCGGTCCCAACCGCATCGGCCAGGGCATCGAGTTCGACTACTGCTGCGTGCATGCCGCACTCGCCATGCGCGAGGACGGCTACGAGACCATCATGGTCAACTGCAACCCCGAGACCGTGTCCACCGACTACGACACCTCCGACCGCCTCTACTTCGAGCCGCTGACGCTGGAAGACGTGCTCGAGATCGTCGACAAGGAAAAGCCTACCGGCGTCATCGTGCAGTACGGCGGCCAGACGCCGCTCAAACTCGCCCTGGGCCTGGAGGCCGAAGGCGTGCCCATCATCGGCACCTCGCCCGACATGATCGACGCGGCCGAAGACCGCGAGCGCTTCTCGGCCCTGCTGCGCACGCTGAACCTGAAACAACCGCCCAACGCCACCGCGCGCACCGAAGCCGAGGCCCTGGAAAAGGCCGCGACCCTGGGTTACCCGCTGGTGGTGCGCCCGAGTTACGTGCTGGGCGGCCGCGCCATGGAAATCGTGCACGAGCAACGCGATCTCGAGCGCTATATGCGCGAGGCCGTCAAGGTCAGCAACGACAGCCCTGTGCTGCTGGACCGTTTCCTGAACGACGCCATCGAGTGCGACGTGGACTGCCTGCGCGACCCCGAGGGCAAGACCTTCATCGGCGGCGTGATGGAGCACATCGAGCAGGCCGGCGTGCACAGCGGCGACTCCGCCTGCTCGCTGCCGCCGTATTCCCTGTCCCAGGCCACCGTGGACGAGCTCAAGCGCCAGTCGGCCGCCATGGCCGGCGCTCTGAACGTGATCGGCCTCATGAACGTGCAGTTCGCCATCCAGAAGCAGGACGGCCAGGACGTGATCTTCGTGCTCGAAGTGAACCCGCGCGCCTCGCGCACCGTGCCCTACGTCTCCAAGGCCACCGGCATCCAGCTGGCCAAGGTGGCGGCCCGCTGCATGGCGGGCCAGACCCTGGCCTCGCAGGGCATCACCCAGGAAGTGACCCCGCCCTACTTCAGCGTGAAGGAGGCCGTGTTCCCCTTCGTGAAGTTCCCCGGCGTGGACACCATCCTCGGCCCCGAGATGAAGTCCACCGGTGAGGTGATGGGCGTGGGCAAGACCTTCGGCGAGGCCTTCGTGAAGTCGCAGCTCGGCGCCGGCACCCGTTTGCCCAAGTCCGGCAAGGCCTTCATTTCCGTCAAGCAGAGCGACAAGCCGCGCGCCGTGGCCGTGGCCCGCGGCCTGCTCGCCCTGGGTTTCACGATCGTGGCCACCAAGGGCACGGCGGCGGCCATCGAGGCCGCAGGCCTGGCTTGCGAGGTCGTCAACAAGGTGACCGAAGGCCGTCCCAACATCGTGGACATGATCAAGAACGAGGAAATCGCCCTGGTCATCAACACGGTGGAGGAGCGCCGCAACGCCATTGCCGATTCGCGTTACATCCGCACCTCGGCCCTGCTGGCCCGCGTGACCACCTTCACCACCATCGCCGGCGCGGAAGCGGCCGTCGAAGGCATGAAGTACATGGACAATCTGGACGTGTATTCGGTGCAGGAGCTGCACGCCCAACTGGCATAATCTTCCGAACCCCCTGGGGCAGGCCCGCGCTACGCGCCGGTCTGCCCCCTTTACTTTTACCTCTTAAGAACTCAGAGACATGGCCACCATTCCGATCACGACCCGTGGCGCCGAAAAGCTCAAGGCCGAATTGCACCGTCTCAAGACGGTGGATCGCCCCGGGGTGATCAATGCCATTGCCGAGGCGCGCGCCCAGGGTGACCTCAGCGAAAACGCCGAATACGACGCTGCCAAGGACCGCCAGGGTTTCATCGAAGGCCGCATCCAGGAAATCGAGAGCAAGCTTTCAGCCTCCCAGGTCATCGACCCGGGCTCCATCGATGCCGGCGGCAAGGTGGTGTTCGGCGCCACCGTGGAACTGGAGGACGAATCCACCGGCGACGCGGTGACCTACCAGATCGTGGGTGAGGACGAGGCCGATCTCAAGCTGGGCCTGATCAACGTCGGCAGCCCCATCGCCCGCGCCCTGATCGGCAAGGAAGGGGGCGACACGGCCGAAGTGCAGGCGCCCGGGGGCGTCAAGCGCTACGAGATCGTGGCCGTCAGCTACCGCTGAAAACAGGACTCCGGCACATGCGCGTGATCCGTCAGCAATTGCCCTGGTGGGCCGCCGCCCTCTGGTGGGGTAGCCTGACGACCATCGGTTTCCTGGTGGTGCCGCTGCTGTTCGCACATCTACCCGGCACCATGGCCGGTACGCTGGCGGCCAGGTTCTTTACGGCGCAGACCTGGGTCTCCGTGGCCTGTACCCTGCTGCTCCTGCTGGCCTCACGTCCGCAAGAGGGGGAGGAGGGCGCCCATCCCTTGCACGCCGCCCGGCTGCTCGTCATCGGGGGCCTGCTGCTGGCCCTGCTGGCGGAATTCGCAGTGGCGCCGCGCATCGTGGCGCGGGAGAACCTGGCGATCTGGCACCGTATCGGCAGTGCCATGTACTTCTTGCAGTGGGTGTGTGCCGCCCTGACTTTCTGGCGGCTGGGGAAACGTCAGGTCTGACTGCGTTTCTTGACGCTGGTCTGCTTGGGTTTGGCCCGCTTGACCTTACCGCCGGATGTCAGGCGCTGGTTGCCCAGCACGCGCAGCACCTGGACCTCGGGGCGTTGACCGCCTCGTTTGCTGAACTTGAGGACCTTGACGTCGCGCGGGCCGGGCATGCGGTCCTCGTCCTCGGCGCGTTCTTTCTCCGGCTTGGGACGCCATAGCACCAGCAGCTTGCCGATGTGCTGAATGGGGGCCGCGCCGAGCTCCTCGGCCAGGGTCTGGAAGATGGTTTCGCGTGCGGTGCGGTCGTCCGAGAAGACGCGCACCTTGATCAGGCCGTGGGCCTTGAGGGCCGCGTCGGTTTCCTTCTGGACGGCGGCCGTCAGGCCGTCGTTGCCGATCATCACGACGGGGTCGAGGTGATGGGCTTCGGCACGGAATTCCTTGCGTTCGGCAGGGGTGAGTTGTATCGCTGGCATGTCGTTATTATGTCCCCTGCCGGCGCGTTGCGCCTTGACTTTGCGATGCAAAGTTAGCCTGCGACGCAACCGGCGTAGCCGGTTGTCCCCCTGAAAGAGAAAATGAAAGTCAACACCAAGAGCAAGAAGGTCAACAAGGCCTGGCTCAACGACCACGTCAACGATACCTACGTCAAGCTGGCGCAGAAGGAAGGGTATCGGGCGCGGGCGGCCTACAAGCTCAAGGAAATCGACGAAACCCTGCGCCTGGTCAAACCCGGCCAGGTGGTGGTGGACCTGGGCTGCGCGCCCGGCGCCTGGAGCCAGTACCTGCGCCGTCGCATGGCGCCGGGCGGGGCGGCGGTGGGCGAGCTCAAGGGCAGCATCATCGGCCTGGACCTGCTGCCCATGGAACCCATCGAGGGCGTGCAGTACCTCCAGGGCGACTTTGGCGAGCCCGAGATGCTGGCCCGGCTGGAAGCGCTGCTGCAGGGCCGCCAGGCCGACGTGGTGGTCTCCGACATGGCACCCAATCTCTCGGGCGTGTCTTCGGTCGATGCGGCCCGGATGGAGCATCTGATCGAGCTGGCCATCGACTTCTGCCAGCACCATCTCAAGCCCCCGGGGGCCCTGGTGGCCAAGGTCTTCCACGGCCGTGGTTACGAAGAGATCATCCAGCGTTTCCGGGCGAATTTCCAGACCGTCAAGGCCATCAAACCCAAGGCCTCGCGCGACCGTTCATCAGAAACCTTTCTGGTCGGTCTGGGTCTGAAGCAGCAGCCTGCCGCCTGAGCAGGCCCGATCGCCGGGAAAGCCCGCATTTATGTGTGAAATCGGCGGCAAATCCCATGCAGAACCCATGGCTGTAGCCGACCATATCAATGGGGGCCAGGCTTGAACGCCTAAAATGGCTACAAGCTATGTTTTTCCCTGGCATCCCTACTGGAGTTGCACTTGAATAATCAGTGGTTTTCTAAAGTGGCCGTCTGGCTGGTGATCGCGCTTGTGCTCTTCACGGTGTTCAAGCAGTTCGACACCCGCAGCGCTGGCGCGACCGGCACGCTGGGCTACTCCGATTTTCTGGAGGAAGTGCGCAGCAACCGCATCAAGAGCGCCCTGATCCAGGAAAGCCCGGGCGGCACCGAAATCCTGGCCACCACCACCGACGACCGCAAGGTGCGCACCACCGCCACCTACCTGGACCGCGGCCTGGTCGGCGACCTGATCAACTACGGCGTCAAGTTCGACGTCAAGCCGCGCGAGGAGGGCTCCCTGCTCATGACTCTGCTGGTCAGCTGGGGCCCCATGCTGCTGCTGATCGGCGTCTGGATCTACTTCATGCGCCAGATGCAGGGCGGCGGCAAGGGCGGCGCCTTCAGCTTCGGCAAGAGCAAGGCGCGCATGCTCGACGAGAACAACAACCAGGTCACCTTCGCCGACGTCGCGGGCTGCGATGAGGCCAAGGAAGAGGTCAAGGAAGTCGTGGACTTCCTCAAGGATCCGCAGAAATTCCAGAAGCTGGGCGGTCGTATTCCGCGCGGCCTGCTGCTGGTCGGCCCCCCGGGCACCGGCAAGACCCTGCTCGCCAAGGGCATTGCCGGCGAGGCCAAGGTGCCTTTCTTCAGCATCTCGGGTTCCGACTTCGTCGAAATGTTCGTCGGCGTGGGCGCGGCCCGCGTGCGCGACATGTTCGAGAACGCCAAGAAGAACGCGCCCTGCATCATCTTCATCGACGAAATCGACGCCGTGGGCCGCCAGCGTGGCGCCGGCCTGGGCGGCGGCAACGACGAGCGCGAGCAGACCCTGAACCAGATGCTGGTCGAGATGGACGGCTTCGAGACCAACCTGGGTGTCATCGTGGTGGCCGCCACCAACCGCCCGGACATCCTGGACGCCGCGCTGCTGCGCCCGGGCCGCTTCGACCGCCAGGTCTATGTGACGCTGCCCGACATCCGCGGCCGCGAGCAGATCCTCAACGTGCACATGCGCAAGGTGCCGATCGGCCAGGACGTCAACCCCAGCATCATCGCCCGCGGCACCCCCGGCATGTCCGGCGCCGATCTGGCCAACCTCTGCAACGAGGCCGCGCTGATGGCCGCCCGCCGCAATGCGCGCGTGGTCGAGATGCAGGATTTCGAGAAGGCCAAGGACAAGATCTTCATGGGCCCCGAGCGCAAGAGCATGGTCATGCCCGAGGAAGAGCGCCGTAACACGGCCTACCACGAGTCCGGCCACGCGCTGATCGGCAAGCTCTTGCCGAAGTGCGATCCGGTGCACAAGGTCACCATCATTCCGCGCGGCCGCGCCCTGGGCGTGACCATGAGCCTGCCCGAGAAGGACCGCTACAGCTACGACCGCGAGTACATGCTGAACCAGATCAGCATGCT
>JAGWTL010000102.1 GCA_028869035.1 Burkholderiales bacterium
ATCAAAGTGCCGGAGAAAGGCACTTACAAGTGGCAGCTGTTCAAACAGTGGACCGACGAGTTCCGTCAGACCCAGGCTGACCACGTCGCCTACATCGCCCTGCATCTGGCCGGTGTGCTGGAGCCCTGCCGCACCAAGTTCGACAAGCTCATGCAGCACCACCGCCAGCAGCTATGCGACAGCAGCAAGATGCAGCGCCACAGCCGCGCCATCGAGCGCCTGCAAAACACGATGTCCGCTGCGGCCATGTCTTACGAAAGCAATTTCCGCCGCCACTGAGCGGAACGCCCGGCGCCGGCAGACCGCCTTTCAAGCCCCGTCTGCCACCACCCTCAACACATCGGCGCCATAAGCCTCGAGCTTCTTGGCGCCGATGCCGCTGATGCCCTGCAGGTCTTCCAGACTTTGCGGGCGGCGCCGCGCAATCTCGGCCAGCGTGGCGTCGTGGAAGATCACATAGGCCGGCAGGTTGTGCTCGCGCGCCACGTCGGCGCGCCAGGTTTTCAGGTTGATGTAACGCACCTGGTCGTCCACTCCCAGGGCTTGCGCTGCCGGTGCCAGCGCGCCGGCCCGGCGGCTGCGTTTGGCCATGGGCGTCGCCACCGACTCGCGCAACTGCACCTTCACTTCCCCCTTGAGCACGGCCCGGGAACCGTCGGTCAGCCGCAGGGTGTTGAACATGCCTCCGTCCACGGCCACCGCGCCGATCGCGATCAGCTGGCGCAGAACCGCGCGCAACTCACTTTCACCAGCCTCCTTGGCAATGCCAAAAGTGCTGAGCTGTTCATGCCCGTACTGGGCCACTTTTTCGGTCTGCTTGCCGCGCAGGATGTCCATCATGTGGCCGGCGCCAAAGCTGATGCCGCTGGCCTGTTGCACACGGTAGATGCAACTCAGGAATTTGCGTGCGAGTTCGCTGCCGTCCTGCACGGCCGGCGGGTGCAGGCAGTTGTCGCAGTTGCCGCATGTGGCCCCCACGCTCGGCACTTCGTGTCCTCGCTGCCCCCCGAGGGGGTCGTGCCCGACTTGGGGCGGCCCGGCGGCGGGCGGGCTCGCTCCGTAGACCTCGCCGAAGTAGCCTAGCAGGCGCACGCGGCGGCAGTCGGTCGCCTCGGCCAGGGCCAGCAGGGCGTCGAGCTTGCCGCGCATGACCTGCTTGAAGCCCTCACCAGCCGGGCTTTCGTCGATCATGCGGCGCTGGTTCACCACGTCCTGCAGACCGTAGGCCATCCAGGCATCGGCCGCTGCGCCGTCGCGGCCCGCGCGGCCGGTCTCCTGGTAATAGCCTTCGATGTTCTTGGGCATGTCCAGGTGGGCGACAAAACGCACATCGGGTTTGTCGATGCCCATGCCGAAGGCGATGGTGGCGACCATGACCAGCCCTTCCTCGCGCAGGAAGCGGTTCTGGTTCTGCTGGCGTATGGCCGAATCCAGGCCGGCGTGATAAGGCAGGGCCTGGATGCCGGCTTCGCTGAGCGACTGGGCCACGTCCTCGACGCGCTTGCGCGACTGGCAGTAGACAATGCCGGCCTCGCCCGCATGCTCCCGCTCGATAAAGCGCAGCAGCTGGCTCAGCGCGTCCTTCTTCTCGACGATGGTGTAGCGGATGTTGGGCCGGTCGAAGCTGCTGACAAACTGTTGCGCCTGCTCGAGTTGCAGGCGCTCGACAATGTCGGCGCGTGTCAGCGCATCGGCTGTGGCGGTCAGCGCGATGCGCGGCACGCCGGGGTAGCGCTCGTGCAGGACCGTGAGTGCGCGGTACTCGGGCCGGAAATCATGGCCCCACTGGCTCACGCAATGCGCTTCGTCGATGGCGAAGAGGGCCAACTGTCCGCGCTCGGCCAGAGCATCGATCTGGGCCAGGAAGCGCGGTGTGGTGACGCGCTCGGGCGCCGCGTAGAGCAGGGTCAGTTCGCCGCGCAGCAGGCGTTTTTCTACCTGTGCGGCTTCTTCGCCCGTGAGGCTGGAGTTCAGGAAAGCGGCCTCGACACCGGCTTCGTGCAGGGCGCCGACCTGGTCGTGCATGAGCGCGATGAGCGGCGAGACCACGATCGCGGTGCCCTGACCGGCGTCCTGGCGCGCAATGGCCGGGACCTGGTAACAGAGCGATTTGCCGCCACCGGTAGGCATGAGCACCAGCGCGTCGCCACCGGCGACGACATGCTCGATGATGGCCTGCTGCGGGCCGCGAAAGGCCTCGTAGCCGAAGACGCGGCGCAGGATGTCCCGGGGGGACAGGAGCGGGGTGTTCAAGTCAGACCGGGTGCAAGAGGGAGATCACATCTGCTCCCAGGGCAGGCCGTCGTGGCGCCAGCCGTTGAGGGTGGAGCGCTTGAAGTGGTCGTCCAGATCCCCTTCGAAGCCGTGCAGCACGTTGTAGAGCTGCGTGAAGCCGGCTTTCTGCAGGACCTCGCCGGCATCCAGCGTGCGTTTGCCGCTGCGGCACAGCAGCACCAGGGGGCGCCCCTTGTCGCCGGCGGTTTCGCGTTCGACGGCGGCCACAAAAGCGGCCGGATCCGGTGTCAGGTCCGGGTATTCGTACCAGGGGATGTTGACCACACCCGGCGGGCGGCCGACGTACAGCGACTCGATTTCCATGCGCACGTCGAGGAACAATGCCGTCGGCTGTTGCTGCAGGAGCTCCCAGGCTTCCCGGGGCAGGAGGTGTTTCATGGGGCTCTATTGTCCCGGGTTTTGGGCGGGCCTTGGGCCTTCCAGGCCAGGCTTTCTACAATGGAGGGCTATGAAGCCGCTGCACTACACCCGCGCCCAAACCCTGCCCGGTATCCTGGCCCGCCGCATCGTCGTCCTGGACGGCGCCATGGGCACCATGATCCAGCGCTTCAAGCTGAACGAGGCGCAGTACCGCGGCGAGCGTTTTCAGGACTTCCACAAGGACGTCAAGGGCAACAACGAGCTGCTGTCCCTGACCCGGCCCGACATCATTCGCGACATTCATGAGGGTTATCTGGCCGCCGGCGCCGATCTGGTCGAGACCAACACCTTCGGCGCGACCACCGTGGCCCAGGCCGACTACGACATGGCGTCTCTGGCGCGCGAGATGAACCTGGCTTCGGCCCGCATCGCGCGCGAGGCCTGCGACAAGTACAGCACCCCGGACCGGCCGCGTTTCGTGGCGGGCGCCCTGGGCCCCACGCCCAAGACCGCCAGCATCAGCCCGGACGTGAACGACCCCGGTGCGCGCAACACCTCCTTTGAAGAACTGCGTGCCGCCTACTACGAGCAGGTCGAAGCCCTGGTCGAGGGTGGGTCCGACGTGTTGCTGGTTGAAACCATCTTCGACACGCTCAACGCCAAGGCCGCGCTGTTCGCCATCGACGAGTACTTCGAGAGTTCGGGTCAGCGCCTGCCGCTCATCATCAGCGGCACGGTGACCGATGCTTCGGGCCGCATCCTCAGCGGCCAGACCGTCACCGCCTTCTGGCACAGCGTGCGCCATGCCCGACCACTGGCCGTGGGTCTGAACTGCGCCCTGGGTGCGGCGCTGATGCGCCCCTACATCCAGGAGCTGGCCAGGGTGGCGGACGATACCTACATCAGTTGCTATCCCAATGCCGGCCTGCCCAATCCCATGAGCGAGACCGGTTTTGACGAGACACCGGAAGTTACCAGCCGCCTGCTGCGTGAGTTCGCGGCCGAGGGCCTGGTCAACATCGTGGGCGGCTGCTGCGGCACCACGCCCGAGCACATCGGTGCCATCCATGACGCCGTGGCGCCCCTGCCCACCCGCGTCCTGGGCGGCGCCGGGCCGTTCTACCGCGAGGCTGCTTAAGGCCAGAGGCTTGCATGCGTATCGAGGCACTGCGCCAGCGGCTGCAGGCGCTCGGCGCCAACCCCCGCCACGAACACCGCGTGCTGCGCCTGTGGTCGCAGGTCTTGCCGCAGGATCACGGCAGCCGGCCGATCGAAAACTTCCTGCCGACCACCTTGCGCGCGGCCCTGCCGGAACTTGAACGCGAGCTGGCCGGCCTGGTCACGCGGGTCTCCGAACATCCGGGCGAGGACGGCTCGTTGCGCCTGGTCGTGGCCCTGGCCGACGGCCAGCTGGTCGAGAGCGTGCTGTTGCCGCCGGGGCGTACCCCGGCCCTGTGCGTTTCCACCCAGGTCGGCTGCGCCGTAGGCTGCGTGTTCTGCATGACCGGCACCACCGGCCTGATCCGGCAACTGGGCAGCGCCGAGATCGTGGCCCAGGTGGTGCTGGCGCGCACCCGCCAGCCGGTCAAGCGCGTGGTGTTCATGGGCATGGGCGAGCCGGCCCATAACCTGGACAACGTGCTGGAGGCCATCGACCTGCTGGGCACGGCGGGCAATATCGGACACAAGAACCTGGTCTTCTCGACGGTCGGCGACCCCCGCGTTTTCGAGGCGCTGCCTCTGGGGCGCGTGAAGCCGGCACTGGCGCTTTCGCTGCACAGCACGCGCGCCGACCTGCGTGCCCAGCTGCTGCCGCGTGCCCCGCGCATCTCCCCGGAAGACCTGATCGAGGCGGGCGAGTCCTATGCGCGCGCCAGCGGCTATCCGATCCAGTACCAGTGGACCTTGCTGGCCGGCATCAACGACGGCGAGGAAGAAGTCGAAGGCCTGGTGCGGCTGCTGCACGGCAAGCACGCGATCCTCAACCTGATTCCCTACAACACGGTCGAAGGCCTGCCGTATCAACGGCCGGGTCCGGAGCAGGCGGTCGCGTTGGCGCGCCGGCTGCATCAGCGCGGCATCCTGACCAAGCTACGCCAGTCGGCGGGGCAGGACGTCGATGGCGGTTGCGGCCAGCTGCGCGCGCGGGCCGTGCAGGACAGGAGCGCACAGGAGCGTCGCGTGATTCCGGTGCGGGCGGTTCAGGGCTGAAGCTCATTCAGTACACGCGGATGGCAGATGGGTGCAATACCCATTAAAATCGGGGCAATCCAAGGAGCGTTGCAGCAGCACAGACTGTGTTGTCAGGCTTGGATGTCTCAACGACGCTCACCTGCCATGGATTTTTTCAGGTGAGCCGCATGTCCGAAATCTCCGTTTTCCCCATGAAGCTGTCCGGCCTGGAGCCGGTCCATATCGGCGCCGACAGCCTGTTCGTCAACATCGGCGAGCGCACCAACGTCACGGGTTCCAAGGCCTTCGCGCGCATGATCCTCAACGGCCAGTTCGAGGAGGCGCTGGCCGTGGCACGTCAGCAGGTGGAAAACGGCGCCCAGGTGATCGACATCAACATGGACGAGGCCATGCTCGACAGCCAGGCCGCCATGGTGCGTTTCCTGAACCTGATCGCCAGCGAGCCCGACATCGCGCGCGTGCCCATCATGATCGACAGCTCCAAGTGGAGCGTGATCGAGGCCGGCCTGCGCTGCATCCAGGGCAAAGGCATCGTCAATTCCATCTCGATGAAGGAGGGAGTCGAGGCGTTCAAGCGCCAGGCCCGGCTGGTCAAGCGTTATGGCGCGGCGGCCGTGGTGATGGCTTTTGATGAGAAGGGCCAGGCCGACACCTTTGCCCGCAAGACCGAGATCTGCGAGCGGGCCTACCGCATCCTGGTGGACGAAGTCGATTTTCCGCCCGAGGACATCATCTTCGACCCCAACATCTTCGCCATCGCCACCGGCATCGAGGAGCACAACAATTACGCGGTAGACTTTATCGAGGCCACGCACTGGATCAAGCGCCATCTGCCGGGCGCCAAGGTCTCGGGCGGCGTGTCCAACGTGTCCTTCAGCTTCCGCGGCAACGACCCGGTGCGCGAGGCCATCCACACGGTATTCCTCTACCACGCCATCAAGGCCGGCATGGACATGGGCATCGTCAACGCCGGCATGGTCGGTGTCTACGACGACCTGGAGCCTGCCCTGCGTGAACGCGTGGAGGACGTGGTGCTGAACCGCCGGCCCGATGCGGGCGAGCGCCTGGTCGAGATCGCCGAGACCGCCAAGGGTGCGGCCAAGGACGACAGCAAGAAGAACGAATGGCGCGGCGGCACGGTGGAGCAACGTCTTTCACACGCGCTGGTGCACGGCATCACCGACCACATCACCACGGACACCGAGGAGGCCTACCAGGCTGTGCTGGCTCGCGGCGGGCGCCCGCTGCACGTGATCGAGGGGCCGCTGATGGACGGCATGAACATCGTGGGTGATCTTTTCGGCGCCGGCAAGATGTTCCTGCCTCAGGTGGTGAAAAGCGCGCGCGTGATGAAGCAGGCCGTGGCCCACCTGATTCCCTACATCGAGGAAGAAAAACGCCAGCAGGAGGCCGCCGGGCAGGACGTGCGCGCCAAGGGCAAGATCGTGATCGCCACCGTCAAGGGCGACGTGCACGACATCGGCAAGAACATCGTCACCGTGGTCCTCCAGTGCAACAACTTCGAGGTCATCAACATGGGGGTCATGGTGCCCTGCCACGAGATCCTGGCCATGGCCAAGGTCGAGGGGGCGGACATCGTGGGCCTGTCGGGTCTGATCACGCCCAGCCTGGAGGAGATGCAGTACGTGGCCGCCGAGATGCAGAAGGACGCGCATTTCCGCGTCAAGAAGATTCCTCTGCTGATCGGTGGCGCCACCACCAGCCGCGTGCACACGGCGGTGAAGATCGCGCCGCATTACGAAGGCCCGGTGGTCTACGTGCCCGATGCCTCGCGCAGCGTGAGCGTGGCCCAGGGCCTGCTGAGCGAGCAGGCGGCGCAGTACATCTCCGAACTCAACACCGACTACGACAAGGTGCGCCTGCAGCACGCCAACAAGAAGCAGACACCGCTGTGGTCGCTGGACAAGGTGCGTGCGAACAAGACGCCGATCGTCTGGGACGGTTACGCGCCGACGAAACCGAAATTCATCGGCCGGCGCGTGTTCAAGAACTTCGACCTGGCCGAACTGTCCAGGTACATCGACTGGGGCCCCTTCTTCCAGACCTGGGACCTGGCCGGACCCTTCCCCGCCATCCTCAAGGACGAGGTCGTGGGCGCGGAGGCGCAGCGGGTCTTCTCCGACGGCAAGCGCATGCTGCAGCGGCTTATCGAAGGCCGCTGGCTCACGGCCAACGCCGTGCTGGGCCTGTACCCGGCCAACAGCGTGGACGACGACGACATCGAGCTCTACACCGACGAGAGCCGCAAGCACGTGGCCATGACCTGGTACGGCCTGCGCCAGCAGACCGAGAAGCAGGCGGTGGACGGCACGATGCGCCCCAGCCGCTGCCTGGCCGATTTCGTCGCGCCCAAGGGCGTGGCGCCCGATTACGTGGGCGTGTTCGCGGTGACGGCCGGCATCGGCGTGGAGAAGAAGGAGAAGTATTTCATGGACGACCATGACGACTACTCCGCCATCATGCTCAAGGCCCTGGCCGATCGCCTGGCCGAGGCCTATGCCGAATGCCTGCACCACCGCGTGCGTACCGATCTCTGGGGCTACGCCCCTCACGAAGCCCTCAGCAACGATGACATGATCGCCGAGAAGTACCAGGGCATCCGCCCGGCGCCCGGTTATCCGGCCTGCCCGGACCACAGCGTGAAGAAAGAGATGTTCGAGCTGCTGCAATGCGAGGAGATCGGCATGGGCATCACCGAGAGCCTGGCCATGACGCCGGCGGCCAGTGTCAGCGGCTTCTACCTGGGGCACCCGCAGAGCAGCTATTTCAATGTGGGTCGCATCGGCGAGGACCAGCTGCATGACCTGGCGCGCCGCCGCGGCATGAGCGAGCAGGCCTTGCAGCGCCTGCTGGCCCCCAACCTCTGAGCCGAACAGCGGGTTTTACGGAGTTTTACACATGCGGCGCATGCGCACGTGCCCCTGCTGTCTACGATCCGTAGCGCTGGACGTTGAAGGTAGAGCCCCGGCGCATTGCCGGGCGCACCTGTAGTTAGCAAGGAATCTCGAAATGAACGATATGACAATGACCGGCGCTGCAGCCGCCGGGACCAAAACCCTGTGGGTGGCCGTGGGTGTGCTGGGTGCAGCGGTGCTGGGGCTGGGCGGCGCCCTCTATTACACGCAGGCGCACAAGACCGGTGAGGTCCCTGCGGCTGCTCCGGTCGTTGCGGTGGCGCCGGCAGTGCCTGCGGCGGCAGCGCTGAGCGAAGCGCCGGCCAAGCCTGAGGTTGCCGAAAAACCTGCCGTCGTCAAACCCAGGGCCACGCATGCCAAGGTGGCCAAATCCGCGCCCGTGGCGACCGCAGCTGCGCCGGTCGAAGCGCCGCCGCCGGTGGTCGTCAGGCCGATCTGCGCGGATTGCGCCACCGTGACGGCCGTGACCCCGGTGGAGCGTGATGGCGAGTCCGGTGGCGCCGGTGCGGTGGCCGGTGGCGTGCTCGGGGCCTTGGTCGGCAACCAGTTCGGTCGCGGCCAGGGCAAGGACGCGGCCACCATCCTCGGCGCCATCGGGGGTGGCATCGCCGGCAACCAGGTCGAGAAAAAAATGAAGAAGGTGACGGCTTACCAGGTGGACTTGCGCATGGACGACGGCAGCCGGCGCACGCTGGAGCTGGGCACCCCGGTCGCCGTGGGCGAGCGAGTTCGCCTGGACGGCGGCACGCTGCGGCCCTTGCCGGCCGGCTCCTATTGAGACTTCCACGAATCACGACGAGTGCCTCACATCCCTTCGCTCAGAGCCTGTCGAAGGGCTTCGACAGGCTCAGCCTGAACGGCAAGGCGTCATGAACATAGAAAACATCAATAAGCCGGTGATGGGCGGTCAGGCGCTGCGCCTGCACCAGGGCCAGCAGGCCCAGCACCAGCGGCGCGGCGGCCAGCGGGGTGAGCAGACTCAGGGGGATCAGGCCGGGGATCCGCCGGTTGGCCTGGTGGATGTCGAGGCGGTGCTCGAAGCAATACAAGAGCATGCGGCCCAGCGCCTGCAGCATGCCGATGCTGGCCGGCACGGCGATGACCCAGGCTTCGGGCAGCCGGTGGTCACGTGACACGCTGCCCCAGTTGATGAGTTGGGGCCGTGAGAGCCG
>JAGWTL010000429.1 GCA_028869035.1 Burkholderiales bacterium
CGATGCGGCGGTCGCCGGCTGCGGTGTGATCCACCTGTTCGAGGACTGGCTGAAGCCCCAACTCGCCAGCGGAGCGCTCGAGCCGGTGCTGGTTCCCTGGTGGCGGACCTTCTGAGCCTATCCGGAATTTTGTGTGCGGGGCATAGCATGATCAAGAGGAGCATGTATGCCAACCAGCAGGAAGACTACGAAGGCGGCCATGGCCGCTGCGGCGGCGATGCCGTCGATCCCCAAGGAACTGATTGACCAGTTCGTGACCGGGCCTATGAGCGCGCAGGCGGTCAATGCCGCGTCCATGGCGTTCAAAAAGGCGCTGATCGAACGGGCGCTGGGCGCCGAGCTGTCGCATCACCTGGGCTACCGGCCGGGCGCCACCAAGCCTGAGGACGCGAGCAACCACCGCAATGGTGCCAGTGGCAAGACCGTCCTGACCGAGGACGGCCCGCTGCGCATCGAGGTTCCGCGTGACCGCGAAGGCTCGTTCGAGCCGCTGCTCATCCCCAAGCACGACCGTCGCTTCACCGGCTTCGACGACAAGATCGTGGCCATGTACGCGCGTGGCATGACGGTGCGCGAGATCCAGGGCTTCCTGGCCGAGCAGTACGGCACCGAGGTGGCGCCGGACTTCATCAGCTCCGTCACCGACGCCGTGATGGCCGAAGTCGGCGCCTGGCAGGCCCGGCCGCTGGAGCCGATGTACCCAGTGGTCTTCTTCGACGCGCTGCGCGTGAAGATCCGCGAGGATGCCGTCGTGCGCAACAAGGCCATCTACCTGGCCCTGGGAATCCTGCCCGATGGCACGCGCGACATCCTGGGCCTGTGGATCGAGAACACCGAGGGGGCGAAGTTCTGGATGAAGGTCTTCAACGACCTGAAGACGCGCGGCGTGGCCGACATCCTGATCGCCGTCACCGATGGGCTCAAGGGCATCGGTGAGGCACTCGGCGCGGTGTTCCCGGCCACCACGCTGCAGACCTGCATCGTGCATCTGATCCGCAACAGCTTGGACTACGCGAGCTGGAAGGACCGCAAGCTGCTGGCCGCGGCCCTGCGCCCGGTCTACACGGCCGCCAGCGCCGAGGCCGCAGAACAGGCGCTGAACGACTTCGAGCGCGGGCCCTGGGGGCAGCGCTACCCTACCGTCACGGCGGCCTGGCGCCGCGCCTGGGATCGTGTCATTCCGTTCTTCGCCTTCCCGCCCGAGGTGCGCCGCGTGGTCTACACCACCAACGCCATCGAAAGCGTGCACAGCCGGCTGCGCAAGATCATCAAGACCCGCGGGCACTTCCCCAGTGACGACGCAGCCAGCAAACTCATCTGGCTGGCGCTGCGCAACATCACCGCCGACTGGAGCCGCGCTGCCAAGGAATGGAAGCAGGCGATGAACCAGTTCGCGATACTGTACGAAGAGCGATTCACGCAGGTCGCTCACGGTGCAGGTCGGTGAAGGAGGGTTGAACCATGCGTACATGGGCTCAACCGGGGCGCCTCCGGCGGCCTGGCAGGGGCCTGAAGACAGTAGAGAAGTCAGCCAACAGCCAATTCAGTAAACCGCCTCACACACAGAATTTCGGACACCCCCCCGAATGGCGGCCTTTTTCATGCCGGCAGGCAACACCCCAGCTGCGCGCAACGTATGCTGAGAACCCATGCGACTGACTTGGCTGGACGACGACACGCCGTTTCCTCCGACGGCGTTGGCGCTGGATGAATTC
>JAGWTL010000430.1 GCA_028869035.1 Burkholderiales bacterium
AGGATGTAGCCGGCGATGTGCGCGTCCTGGTCGGTCACGCCCTGGGTGGCGTCGAGCAGCAGCAGCACGACGTTGGCCGACTCGATGGCCTGCAGGGTCTTGACCACGGAGAACTTCTCGATCGCCTCGAAGACCTTGCCCTTGCGGCGCAGGCCGGCGGTGTCGATCAGCTCGAACTTCTGGCCATTGCGCTCGAAAGGCACGCTGATCGCGTCGCGCGTGGTGCCCGGCAGGTCGAAGGCTACCAGGCGCTCCTCGCCCAGCCAGGTGTTGATCAGCGTCGATTTGCCCACGTTGGGGCGGCCGGCCACGGCCAGCTTGATGATGCCGGGCGTCTCTTCCTCTTCGGCCTCTTCCTCGTCGGACAGGTTCAGCGGCGCCAGCGCCAGATCGACCAGCGAGCGTATGCCCTGCCCGTGCGCGGCCGACACCGGGTACACCTCGCCCAGGCCCAGTTCGTAGAACTCGGCCAGCCGGGTGCCATCGGTCATGCCCTCGGCCTTGTTGGCGACCAGCACGCAGGGCAAGCCCTGCCGACGCAGGTAGTTCGCAATGTCATGGTCCTGCGCCGACAGGCCGCCGCGCGCATCGACCACGAAGATCACCACGTCGGCCTCGGCCACGGCCTGGCGGGTCTGCTTGGCCATTTCCTTGTAGATGCCGTCCTCGGCCGTGGGTTCGAAGCCGCCGGTGTCGATGACGATGTACTCGTGCTTGCCCTGTTTGCCGTTGCCGTAGTGGCGGTCGCGCGTGAGGCCGGCGAAATCCGCCACGATGGCGTCGCGTGACTTGGTCAGCCGGTTGAACAGCGTGGATTTGCCGACATTGGGACGGCCCACCAAGGCCAGGACGGGTTTCATGACAAGCTTTCTGCTTATTCGGGACGCAGGCCCAGCACACGGCCGTCACGCGTGACCACGACCACGATGCTGCCCACCAGCACCGGCGTGGCCGCAATGGGGCTGCCGTCGGTTTCGATCCGGGCCTGCAAGGCGCCATCCTGGCGGGCCAGGAAATGCAGACGGCCGGCGTCATCACCGACCACCAGGGCCGGCCCAAGCAGCAGCGGCGAAGTCAGCTTGCGGTAACGCAACTGGGTGGTGCTCCAGGCACGTTCGCCATCGCTGGTCCGCCAGGCGACCACGGTGCCGTCGAACTCCACCCCCAGCACGAGCGAGGCGTCGCCGCTCAGGCCCGAAGCACCGGTCGCCGGCTTGCTCCAGACCAGCGCGCCACGCGCCGCATCCACGCAACCCAGCGCGGACTGGAAGGCACGCGTGCAGACCATCGAACCCTGGCGCGACACACCGGCCACCAGGTCGACCAGGCGCTCCACGTCATTGGTACCACGCGGCGTGGCCACGGGCACTTCCCAGCGTGAATTGCCATTGAGGGGGTTCAGACCGACCAGGCGACCCGACAGGCCCACCACCATGGTATCGCCGACGGGCATCAGCACACCGGGCTGGCGCAGCACCAGGGCTTCACCCGTGCGGGTCTGGTGCCACAGGCGCCGGCCACTCTGGCCGTCGTAGGCCGAGACGCTGCGGTCCGCGCCCAGGACAAAAACACGGGCCCCGGCCACGAGCGGCGGGGTGTAGGACGGCGCAGCCAGGCGCTGGCGCCAGAGTTCACGCCCTTCCTGCAGGGCCACCAATTCGTTTTCCGTCGTCACCACCGCCGCCATGCGGCCGTCATGCCC
>JAGWTL010000103.1 GCA_028869035.1 Burkholderiales bacterium
ACCCCATAGACGGCTATACGTCGGATGACTTCCAAGCAGCGATGGGCGCGCTGCCACAAGAAGGGTTGCAGGAAGTAGCGCGGGTACTCTCGCAAGCCCTGGAAGGCGCCGGGGAACAACGGGAGGACTACTGGAAAGGCCGCATTCAGCCGTTCTGGCAAAAGGTCTGGCCAAAATCCCACGAACTGGCGTCAAACAGTATTGCCGAGTCGCTGGCTCGCCTGTGCGTCGCGGCAGGCGGCGAGTTTCCTTCGGCCGTGGCGGCGCTTGTGGACTGGCTGCTGCCGATCGAGCATCCTGAGTATGTTGCGCATCACCTCCATGAAGCTGGCTTATGTGCCCGCTTTCCGGAAGCCGCGTTACGTTTTCTCGCTGCAATCATAGTCAATCAACGTTGGGCGCCCCGTGACCTGGGGCGATGTCTGGATGCTATTGCGCAGGCGGTGCCGAACTTGCGACAAGACCCTCGACACATCAGAGTGACCGAGTATGCGCGGCAGCATGGGGGTTGAACCTGATGCGTCCGGCGATTTCAAATGAGTTCCGAGAATTCGAAAGAACCTTATGAGTGACAAAAAAACCAGACTCATCCGCAACAGCACCGCCGAATTCCTGATCTTCACCGGCCAGGCCGGCGAGCAGAGCATCGAGGCGCGCTACGAGGACGAAACGGTCTGGCTGTCGCAAAAGCTGATGGCTGAGCTGTTTGCCGTGGATGTGCGCACCGTCAGCGAGCATTTGAAAAACATCTACGCCGCCGCCGAGCTTCAGCGGGAGGCAACTGTCCGGATTTCCCGGACAGTTCAGACCGAGGGCAACCGGCAGGTCGCCCGCAACGTCGATTTCTACAACCTCGACGCCATCATCTCGGTCGGTTACCGGGTCAACTCCGTGCGCGCCACCCAGTTCCGCCAGTGGGCCACCGGAGTACTGCGCGAGTTCGCCATCAAGGGCTATGTGCTGGACAGGAAGCGCCTGGAAAACGGCGCCTTCCTGGGCGAGGATTACTTCGAGCGGCTGCTGGCCGAAATCCGAGAAATTCGGCTTTCGGAGCGCAAGTTCTACCAGAAGATCACCGACATCTACGCCACGGCCGTCGATTACAACCGGGATGCCCCGACCACCCAGACCTTCTTCGCCAAGGTGCAGAACAAGCTGCACCACGCCATCCACGGCCACACGGCGGCCGAACTCATCCTACAGCGCGCCGACAGCGGCAAGCCGCACATGGGCCTGACCACCTGGGAGGGAGCGCCGGAGGGCAGGATTCTGAAAACCGACGTGGCCATCGCCAAGAACTACCTCACGCGCGCAGAACTGGAGGCGCTGGGCCGCATCGTGAACGCCTATCTCGATCTGGCGGAGGAACGCGCCCTGCGCAAGCTGCCCATGACGATGGAAGACTGGGCCCAGCGGCTGGACGCCTTTCTGGCATTTACCGAGCGCGACATCCTGCAAGACGGTGGCACGGTATCCGCCGACATGGCCAGGGCCCACGCCGAAAGCGAGTTCGAGAAATACCGCATCGTGCAGGACCGGCTGTTCGAGAGCGACTTTGACCGCGTGATCAAACAGCTTGAGAGCGATCCCCCGCCGAAGCGCTCGGCTCGCAAACCAGGCAAGTGAATCATGGCCAAGAAGAACACCCCCAGCTGGACCGACGTGAAGACCAGGCTTGCCGATTTCGACCGCGCCGGCCTTACCGGTCTGATCCAGGATCTCTACGCCGCCAGCAAGGACAACCAGGCGTTCCTGCATGCCCGCTTCGGGCTGGGCGACGATGTGCTCAAGCCCTACAAGGCAAGCATGACCCGTTGGCTATGGCCGGATTGGACCAAGAATCAGAACCCCTCTGTCGCCAAGGCCAAGAAGGCCATCGCCGACTACAAGAAAGCCATCGGTCAAGCGGAGGGGCTGGCGGAACTGATGGTGTTCTATTGCGAGCAGGCGGCCGAGTTCAGCAATGACGTCGGTTTACAGGATGAGGGGTACTTCAACGCACTGGTCCGCATGTTCGAGCAGGCGCTGAATGCAGCCACTGCCTTGCCGGAGCCCCTGCGCCCGGAACTGCTCGCACGCCTGGATGCAGTCCGCCGCACCAGCCACAATTTCGGCTACGGCGTGGGCGACGACATGGACGCCCTGCTGGCCGAACACGGACACGATGACTGACCGTGATGACTCGTCGGCCTTGCGGGTGGAGAACGCTCGCCTGGTCGCGTTGCTGGAGGCCAAGGGCATCGAATGGCGCTTGCCGTTTGAGCCACCCGAGCAACCCAAGGCGACAGAGCTGTCGCGCCTGAGCACCACCGAAAAGGTCGCGCTGTTTCGTCGCTTGTTCCAAGGCCGCGCAGACGTCTACCCGGTCCGCTGGGAGAGCAAGACCACCGGCAAGTCCGGCTATGCGCCGGCCTGCGCCAACGAATGGCGCGCGGGAGTTTGCGAGAAGCCGCGCGTCAAATGTGGCGATTGCGGTCACCGGCTACCCATACCGCTCACCGACACGGTGATCTATGACCACCTGGCTGGCACACACACGGTCGGCGTCTATCCTTTGTTGACGGACGATAGCTGCCACTTTCTGGCGATCGATTTCGACGAGGCACAGTGGCGCGAGGATGTATGCGCGTTTGCCCGGTCATGCACCGAATTGGGCGTGCCGGTGGCCTTGGAAATTTCCCGCTCCGGTCAGGGCGCGCACGCCTGGATC
Organism: Burkholderiales bacterium; assembly: GCA_028869035.1. Classification (GTDB taxonomy): domain Bacteria; phylum Pseudomonadota; class Gammaproteobacteria; order Burkholderiales; family Burkholderiaceae_C; genus Hylemonella. Next base: position 2,711 of record JAGWTL010000103.1, read on the forward strand.
TTCTTCTCGGCCAAGGTGTCGGCGCGTGACGCGCGGCGCCTGGGCACGGCCATCATCAGCCACGCTTGCTCGCGCACTCGGCAGCTCCAGCTCACGTCCTACGACCGCCTGTTCCCCAACCAGGACACCTTGCCCAAAGGAGGCTTTGGCAACCTGATCGCCTTGCCGCTGCAAAAACGACCGCGCGAAAACGGATGCAGTGTGTTCGTCGATTCCAAACTGCGCCCCTACCCGGATCAATGGGGGTACCTCGCCACCATCGAGACCATGGCGCCGCTTGACCTCGACCCGACCATACTGCGCGCCACGGACGGCGTCCATCCGCTGGACGTCACCTTCATCGACGAAGAGGACTTGGCCACGCCTTGGCAACGGCCGCCTGTACCCCAACCCCAGATTGCCGGGACCATGCCCGAGTCCTTGACGGTCACGCTGGCCAATCAGATCTATTTCGAGAAGGATCAACTGCCACAGCCACTGGCCAACCGCTTGATTCGGCTCGCGGCGTTCCAGAACCCGGAGTTCCACCGGGCGCAGGCCATGCGGATGTCGGTGTGGGACAAGCCGCGCGTCATCGCTCGCGCTGAAAACTACCCCCGGCACATCGCGCTGCCGCGAGGCTGCTTCGAAGCCGCAACGCAATTGCTGACCGCCAACGGCATCCGCTGCGCGTTGAACGACGAACGCCATGCCGGACAAGCCATCGACATCGGCTTCGTCGGCACCCTGCGTCCCGACCAAGAAGCCGCCGCCTCGGCGATGCTGCGTCACGACACTGGCGTGCTGTGCGCACCCACGGCATTCGGCAAGACGGTCACGGCCGCCGCGATGATCGCGCGCCGTGGCGTGAACACCCTGGTGCTGGTCCATCGCACCGAACTGCTCAAACAATGGCAAGAGCGCCTGCAATCATTTCTTGGGGTGGGCAAGGGTGTGGTCGGCGCCATCGGCGGCGGCAAGAACAAGCCCGGCGGCGTCATCGACATTGCCGTGATGCAGTCCTTATCCCGGCAAGGCGAGGTTCATCCGCTGGTCGAGAATTACGGCCAGGTGATCGTCGATGAGTGTCATCACGTCGGAGCTGCGTCCTTCGACGCCATCTTGCGGCATGCCAAGGCCAAGTACGTCTTGGGCCTGACGGCAACCCCCATCCGCCGGGATGGACAACAAGCCATCATCTTCATGCAATGCGGCCCGATCCGCCACACGGCGGCCAAGCCGGCTGGCGCCCCGCACGATCTGGAAGTCGTACCGCGAACCCGGTTTGACCGAATCGATCTGGCCGCCGATGCCGGGATTCAGGACGTGTTCCACCACTTGGTCAAGGACCCGGCCCGCACCGAAGCCATCGCCGCCGAGGTAAAGGCCGCCGCCCAGGAAGGCCGCAAGGTCCTGGTGCTGACCGAGCGCACCGAACACCTTGACGCCATCCTGGCGTCACTCGATGGTGTGCTTCCCACGCCCTTCGTGCTGCACGGTCGGCTGTCGCGCAAGCAGCGTGCCACCCTCATCGCCGAACTTGACGCCTTGCCTCCCGATGCGCCGCGCATCCTGCTGGCCACCGGCAAGCTCGTGGGCGAAGGCTTCGATCACCCCCCGCTCGACACCTTGGTGCTGGCGATGCCGGTTTCCTGGAAAGGCACCTTGCAACAGTACGCCGGGCGCCTGCACCGGGAGCATGTCGGCAAGTCCGGTGTGCGGATCATCGACTTTGTCGACACCGGCCATCCCGCGCTGCGGCGGATGTGGGACAAGCGTCAGCGCGGCTACCGGGCGATGGGCTACAGGATGGCGGCAGAGATGGTCGCCGATCAGGGGCTGGTTCGGGAAGGCCATCTCCTGCCTCAGCTTTCCCTGCGCACCGTACAATAGCCGAGTTTTCTTCGGAACACGTTTGCTAGGGGTGTTGCCGCGGGGTCCGCGTCGACTGAGAAAGTCCCTTTGAACCTGATTGAGGTAATGCTCACGCAGGGAAGCAGGCCCAAGCCGGGCTCACGAGCACCGGCACCGGCCCCTCCCCCTGCAGCTTCGATATGAAACGCGCAAAAACTTCAGCGTGTCCCCGCCAGAACCCGCATGACCACCGGCGCATGGCCGTGGTTGAGCGGGCCATGGCCCTGCCCTGTGCGCACCTCCGCTCCCGCGGCGATGGCGCCCAGGATGTAGGCGCGCGCCAGGCGCACAGCGTCCTCCAGCGCATGCCCCAGGGCCAGGTGCGCGGCGATCGCCGAGGACAGGGTGCAACCCGTGCCGTGCACGTTCTTGCTGGCGATGCGCGCCGACGCCAGGCGCAACGGATCGCGGCCGGGCTGCAGCAGCAGGTCCACCACCTCGTCGCCCTGCAGATGCCCGCCCTTGAGCAGCACGTTGGGCGCGCCCAGGGCCAGCAGTTCCTTGGCCGCGGGTTCAAGTCCCGCAATGCCGGCGATCTTGTGACCGAGCAGCAGCTCGGCCTCGTCCAGATTGGGCGTGATCACGGTGGCCAGGGGGAAGAGCTCCTTCACCAGCACGGACACGGTCTCTTCGGCGATCAGTCGGTCGCCGCTGGTGGCCACCATCACCGGGTCCAGCACCACGTGCTGCAGCCTGTGTTTGCGGATGGCCTGCGCCACCACGCGCACGATCTCGGGCGCGTGCAGCATGCCGATCTTCACGGCATCGGCGCCGATGTCTTCGAGCACGGCGTCGATCTGCGCGGCCAGAAACTCGGGCGGCACGCCGTGGATGCCGCGCACGCCCTGCGTGTTCTGCGCGGTCAGGGCCGTGATGGCCGTCATGCCGTAACAGCCCAGGGCGCTGAAGGTCTTGAGATCGGCCTGGATGCCGGCGCCGCCGCCGCTGTCCGAGCCCGCGATGGAAAGTACGCGGGGGTAGTGTTTGTCGTTCCTTGTCATGAACAAAATTATCGGGCCTTTTGAATGAGCATCAAGACACCAGGTCCTGTTTCTGTCGTTCTGGGTGCCGGCCTCATGGGCCGCCTCTTGGCCTGGCAGCTCGCGCGCGCCGGCCACCGGGTGACCGCGTACGAGGCCGGTGGCGCCGACGCCCAGAGCTCACCGGCACGCATTGCCGCGGCCATGCTCGCGCCCCTGGCCGAGTCCGCCATCACCGAGCCCAGCGTGGTCGAGATGGGGCGCCATGCGCTGACGCGCTGGCCCACCCTGTTGGCGCAGCTGTCGCAGCCGGTGTTTTTCCAGCAGGAAGGCACGCTGGTCCTCTGGCACCGCCAGGACGCGGCCGAGGCGCGCCGTTTTGCCAGCCAGTTGCAGGCCACCAACGAGAAAGTGCCGGCCCTGCCCAAGGTCCAGACCCTGGACGCCGCGGGAGTGAAACGACTTGAACCCAGCCTGGAAAACCGCTTCGCCCAGGGCCTCTACCTGCCCTTGGAGGCCCAGCTCGACAACCGCCAGCTGCTGGCCGCGCTGCTGCACGAGTTGCAGACCCTGAAGGTCGGTCTGCACTGGAACAGCCCGCGTGCCCCGCAGGACTTCCAGCCGGGCACGAAGGGCCAACCCGACTGGTTGTTCGACTGCCGTGGCCTGGGCGCCAACGCCGAGTGGGGCCAGTTGCGCGGCGTGCGTGGCGAGGTGGCCCGCATCCACGCGCCCGAAGTGTCACTCAGCCGCCCCACGCGCCTGATTCACCCGCGCTACCCGATCTACATCGCGCCCAAACAGGACCATCTCTTCGTGATCGGCGCCACCGAGATCGAGAGCAACGACCTTTCGCCGCCCAGCGTGCGCTCCACACTGGAACTGCTGAGCGCAGCCTACGCCGTGCACCCGGGTTTTGCCGAGGCGCGCATCCTGGAGATCGCCACCCAGTGCCGCCCCACCCTGCCCGACAACCTGCCCGCCATCCGCCGCCTCGGCCCGCGCAGCCTGCAGATCAACGGCCTGTACCGCCACGGCTTCATGATCTCACCGGCCCTGCTGGACGTGGTGCTCGAGTACGTGCAGGAGCAGACCACTACACTCGCGGGTTCGCTGGACCTACGTGTTGAAGAAACAGCCCCATGAAAGTCACCATCAACAAGCACGAACACGAGCTGCCGGCGGGCGCCACCGTGGCAGACGCCGTGGCGGCCATCGAAGCCAGACCGCCCTTTGCCGCGGCCGTCAACACGCAATTCGTTCCCAAGACGCAGTACGCACAGCAGTCCCTCAAGGACGGCGACCGCATCGAAATCATCTCTCCCGTCACCGGCGGATAAACCATGTCTAGCAACGATCCCCTCGTCCTCTACGGCGAAACATTCCACAGCCGCCTGCTGCTGGGCACCTCGCGCTACCCCTCACCGGCTGTGCTCGAAGCCGCGGTGAAGCTGGCCAAGCCCGCCATGCTGACGGCCTCGCTGCGCCGCCAGGGTGCGGTGCCGCACGAAGCCGGCAACCCCTTCTGGGACATGCTCAAGAAGCTACAGGTGCCGGTGCTGCCCAACACCGCCGGCTGCCACAGCGTGCAGGAGGTCATCACCACGGCGCAGATGGCGCGCGAGGTCTTCGACACGCCCTGGATCAAGCTGGAACTGATCGGCGACGACTACACCCTGCAACCCGACACGCTGAACCTGGTGGAAGCGGCCGACTGGCTCATCAAGGCCGGTTTCAAGGTCTTGCCCTACACCACAGAGGACCTGGTGCTGTGCCAGCGCCTGGTGGACGTGGGTTGCCAGGCCGTCATGCCCTGGGCCGCGCCCATCGGAACCGGCAAGGGCCCCGTCAATCCCTATGCCATGCGCATGCTGCGCGAGCGCCTGAACGTACCCATGATCGTGGACGCGGGCCTGGGCAAACCATCCCACGCCTGCACCGTCATGGAGTGGGGTTATGACGGCGTGCTGCTGAACACCGCCGTGGCCCTGGCCCAGGACCCGGTGGCCATGGCCGGTGCCTTTGCCGCCGCCGCCCAGGCCGGGCGCGATGCCTGGCGCTCCGGCGCCATGAACGAGCAGGACGCTGCCCAACCCTCCACGCCCGTGCTGGGCACGCCTTTCTGGCATGCCAAGTGAAGCTCCCCCAGGCTCCGCTCCCTACGTTCGCTGCGCCACCCCCCTCAAGGGGGCAACGCCAGTGGCCCGGCGAAGCCGGCTCCACGGCGTTCCCCGTTTCGATCCTTTCATTGATGCGTCACGGGCTATAGCCCCACGCAGTTGCGTAACCGACATGCAAACTCTGACACCCGAAGCGCAGGCCATCGTGGCCGCCCATCCGACACTGGCGCTGCCCATCGTCGGCGCACCCACCCTGAACTACAGCCGCGACGACGCGGTCTACCGCCATGCCAAGCAGGCCTGCCTGGCCCTGGGTTTCATCGAGATCGACGCCGAATGCGTGGCCCTGGCCTGGCTGGCCCAGGTGCAGCGCACCGGCCACTTTGATGCAAAAACATGGCCGGACGAACCCGCCGATTTCGGTCTGCGGCCCTGGCCACGCAGTGATGCTTTCCCGTCCTGTCCGAAAGCACTGGGCCTGTACGCCGTGCTGCCCGACGCCCGGTGGGTGGGCCGCATGGCGCGTGCGGGCGTACCGACCGTACAGCTGCGTTTCAAGTCCGACGATGCCGCCGCCGTGCGGCGCGAGGTGCAGGCAGCCGTGGAGGCCGTGCGCGGCACGCAGGCGCTGCTTTTCATCAACGACCACTGGCGCGAGGCCATCGCCGCTGGCGCCTACGGCGTGCACCTGGGCCAGGAGGACATGGAGATCGCCGACTTCTCCGCCATCCGCGCCGCCGGCCTGCGCCTGGGGCTGTCCAGCCATGGTTACGACGAGATGGTGCGTGCGGACCAGTTGAGCCCCAGCTACATTGCCATGGGGGCCGTCTACCCGACCACGCTCAAACGCATGGCCACGGCAGCGCAAGGCCCGGGGCGGCTGGGCGCTTATGCGCGACTGATGCGCGACTACCCGGGCGTGGCCATCGGCGGCATCTCCGCGGCCGAACTGCCCGAGATCAAGGCCACAGGGGTGGGTTCGCTGGCGGTGGTGCGGGCCATCACGGCCGAGGCCAACCCGGAGCAGGCTGCGGCCAGCTTCATGGCGCGCTGGGCTGCCTATTGATGTTTTCTTTATTCATGACACCTGCCGTTCAGGCTGAGCCTGTCGAAGCCCTTCGACAGGCTCAGGGCGAGCGGATGTGAGGTGCTTGTCATGATTTATGAAAGCCT